>JAUILJ010000420.1 GCA_030433055.1 Polyangia bacterium | reverse complement strand
TGCGGCTCGAGTGTTGGATATCAGCCGGCGCACGATACAGTACCGGCTGAAGGAATGGGGAATCGAGGACAAGGCAGGTGGGTACGAAAGCTCGCCGAGCGAGTCGGCCGAGGACTGAATCTCAACGGTCGCCCGAGCGAGCTTCCGCTCGAGACCAAGCGGGGCTTGCCGCCGGGCACGATCGTCTACACTGGGGCTGAGCGCGACGAGCCCGTTCGCATCCGCGCCTTCGAGTTCGACTCCGATCGACTGACGGAGCGCGAGGTGAGCGTGGAAGCGGTGAGTCGCATCCGCCGCAGCCCCGACAAGGTGTTGTGGCTCGATGTCGAGGGCGTGCACGACATCAACGTCCTGCAGGACGTGGGCAAGCTCTTCGACCTGCACGACCTGGTGCTCGAGGATATTGCGTCGGTTGGCCAGCGGCCGAAGTTCGAGGGCTACGATGACTACGCGTACATCGTCTTGCGCATGTTGCATCGCCAACCCGAGGTCGGCGTGGTGGACGAGCAGCTGTCGATCGTGCTGGGGCGTGGCTTCGTGCTCACCTTCCAGGAGCACCGGGGAGATGTCTTTGATTCCCTTCGTGAGCGCATCCGCAGCGACCGCGGGCGCATCCGCCAGCAGGGCGCTGACTACCTGGCCTACCGCCTGATCGACGTGACCGTCGATGGCTACTTCGACATCCTCGCGGATGTGGACGACCAGATCGACGAGCTGGAGGGGACAGTGCAAACCCAAGCCACCGGGGCGTCCATCCAGAAGGTCTACGGGATCCGTCGTGAGCTGGTCACCCAGCGCCGCGTGGTGTGGCCCCTCAGAGAGGTAGCGGCATCTCTGGCGCGAGACGAAGTCGATTTGATCGGGGACTCCCTGAACCCCTATTTGCGAGACCTGCAGGACCACGTGGCGCGCGTCCTGGACCTGATCGAGTCACTCAGGGAGAACGCTGACGGCTTGGTGGAGCTGGGGCACAGCATCCAGGGTCAGCGCCTGAACGAGGTGATGAAGCTGTTGACCATCATCAGCACCGTGTTCATTCCGCTCTCGTTCATCGCCGGGCTCTACGGCATGAACTTCGACTACATGCCGGAGCTCCACTGGCGCTGGGGCTACTTCTATGCCCTCGTCGCGATGCTCTCGGTGAGCCTGGGCCTGCTGTACTACTTCCGGCGCCGCCACTGGCTGTGAGCCTTCGCGTTTCCGCGGGTGAACACCGGAAGGCTCAGGTCTCGCGATCGGGCGGCGGCTCTGTCGCGGTGATCGGCCCCGGCAGATCCTGCTTGCGCAGCTTGCGAGAGCGCCTGCGCTTGCGCTTTGGCAGCAGAGCCCGCATCTCTTCCAGCTTGCCGAAGCAGAGCAGGCGGTCGTGTGCGCGTAGCTCGCGAGCACCTTTCGGGTTCGGGATCACCTTGTCCCGCCGCTCGAGCTTGAGCACCACGATGTCTTTGTCTCGGAGACCGGAGTCGGCGATGGCCTTGCCGACCAGGTCGGAGTCCTTGGGCACGACCAGCTCCGCGACGCCATAGCCCTTGGTGACCGTGAGGCGTTGCCGGAGATCGAGCTCCGGGAACGCGACCTGGTCCTCGATGTACTGGATGATGGTGTCCGCGATGTCGAGGTTGGTCGCCGTCTCGATGCCCTGCAGACCGGGGGAGGAGTTGACCTCCATCACCTTGGGGCCGTCCTCGCCCTCGAGCATGTCGACGCCTGCCATCTTCAAACCCATGATCTGCGCTGCGCGTACGGCGGTCCGCTCGTACTCCGGGTCGAGTTCCACGAGCTCCGCTTTTCCGCCTCGGTGCACGTTGCTTCGGAACTCGCCACCCTGAGCCACACGCCGCATCGCCGCGACCACGCGATCGCCGACGACGAAGGCGCGGATGTCTCTGCCGCGGCTCTCGGAGACGAAGCCTTGGATCAACACGTTCTGCTTGGCGCTGTGCAGGGTCTCGATGATCGCCTCTGCGACCTTCATCGTTTCCGCGAGGATAACTCCGACGCCCTGGGTGCCTTCTAGCAACTTGATGATGACCGGTGCCCCGCCGACACGAATGATGGCAGGCAAGATGTCACTACGGTCGCGCACGAAGGTAGTCGGCGGAATGCCGATGTCGTGGCGGCTGAGCATCTGCAGTGAGCGAAGCTTGTCGCGGCTGTTGCTGATACCGTTGCTGGAGTTCAGGCAGAAGACGCCCATCTGCTCGAACTGACGCACGACTGCGGTACCGAAGTAGGTGATGCTGGCGCCGACGCGGGGGATGATCGCATCGTACGTCGAGAGCCGCTTGCTCCTGAAGTACAGCTCCGGGCGCTCGCTCTCGAGCGCGATGCCGAAGTTCGTCGTATCGAGCACCAACGCCTTGTGACCGCGTTGCTGCGCGGCGAACTTCAGCCGGCGTGTGCTGTAGGAGTCCTTGGCTCGGGAGAGAATAGCGACCTTCATCGCGGCACTGACCTTGGGCGGATGTGGATGCTACGCACCTGCCGCGCTCCGCTTGAGCCGCCGCAGGGTTTGTTTGGGGGCGTGTGAGTCGCCGTACTGATTGAGCGCCGAGCTGCGGCGAGGAAGCTAGGTAAGTTTCTTCTTTTGGGGGTGAGGGGCGCGCTTCATACCCCCGGGCTTGCCGCAGAGGTAGCGTTTCGAGACGTCCACCAAGAAGTCGCGCTCCAGCGCCGTGCGGCCGATTAGCATGCGACACAACATGTCGCCGCGCGAGACGAGTGACAGCTCGACCTGCTTCGTCACGCTTCCGAGCCGCAGGGTGGTAAGCACCACATGGCGCTGCTGCAGTTGCCCCGTTGACGGTCGCACTCGACTGACGCGCACGGGACTTGCAATGACGTGCTTGAACCGACCGTCACGGTCGAGCACGACGTCGAAGGCCAAGCGTCCGCTCGACAGTTCGCGGATGTTCTCCACGTGCAGCGAGCTGGTGCGTGCACCCGTGTCGACCTTGGCCAAGACGCCGCCGATATCCCAGTCTGGGAGTGCGACGTACTCACGCCAACCGACTAACTGTTTCGCGTCACTCCGCGCCATGCCTAGAGGCAAATGCTCCCCGCGCCATCAAGGCGCAGGGAGCACGCTAGTACCGGCAGCTTCGCTTGTCGATTGCTTCGACAGTCAGCGAACGACTTGCGTCTGGGAGGTGGAGAGGGCCCACACGGCGGGGTCGTACATTGCCTCGGCCCGAGCCGGTGGGCGCACGAAGTGTCCGCTTCGGGTCGCGCGCACCAGATACTCCGCCTGGCGAGTCCCCGCAGGCAACCAGTCGGCAAAGAACGTCACGCGTTCGTCGTGAAGCTCCCGCCAGTTCCAGTTCCAGTCGCTGTCGGTGTCTGCCGCCTGCGTCGCCGTCTTGAGCCGAGTGTCGATCGCCTCGAAACCAGCGGGGAGGGCGTCCTGGACCGCGACCTGGGCTCGCGGTTGTGGACTCGAAACGGACAGTCGCACCTTCAGGAGCTGGCCTTGCTTGACGTCGACTACAGGAAGTGAGGTTTCGGCATCGAGCAGCGTGCGCGTGACCGTCAGTCCGTGTTCTTCGGGTTGCTTGCCGATCTCGTTGTCCACGAAGCGCAGCAGCGCGCTGTAGCGCGGGGACCCGCCGCGGCTCTCGAACCGCAGCGCCAGCGATTTGCCTGGCGCGGGCAGGTCCTTTGCCGAGACCACCAGGCGTTTGCTCGGATGCGCCGCGTCAAGCGTGGCACTACCGATGCGCTTGTCCCCGAGGAAGACGGTGACCGCTCCATACCCGTCCGTCGTGGCGCGCTCCGCGTAGCTCGTGAGCGCGTAGAGTGCCCACAAGTTGTTGTAGGTCGTGCCCCAGCTGCCGTCGGGAGCGCGCTTGCTCAGTACGCCCAGTACCAGGGGCTCTGCGTCCGTCTGCTTGCCTGCGTCCACCAGGGCGCGCACGCTTATGGCGGTGGAGCGTAGGTCTTTTCCGTAAGAAAATGTGTCTAGCTCCTTCAGCTCAGGCACCACAGCGCCTCCGCCGGCGGACGGCTGCTTGGCCTGCTCCAGCGCTGCGAGCAACGCGGTGCCCTCGGGTTTGCTGGTCAGTGCCGCACCCAGCAAGCCGCTGGCGAACCGCGAGAGGCCCTGCGTCCCTGCCAGGCGCTTGCCCAGCCCGGAGTCCTCTCGGGCGCTCTCGGCGAGCACGAAGGCTGCGAAGGGCTTGGTCTCCAGGCTGGAGAATTGCCCGTGCATGTCGTCGCCATCTTCGATGTGTTGTTTCAGGTAGCTGAAGCCGCGCTCGATGCTGGCCTTCGGAACCGCGTAGCCGTGGCTCTTGGCAGTCGTGAGCCCCCACAAAGCGTAGGCCGTGAGGAAACCCTCGGAGTCGGAGCTGGGCCACAGTCCGAATCCTCCGTCACCGTTCTGGTGCTCCAGTACATGGGCGACGGCTGCGTCCATGCGTCGGTGGTGCGCTTTGCCCGAGAGCCGAGTGTCGCCGGAGCGCCGCATCAACTCTTCGAGCATGACCAAGGGGATGAGCCGCGATGTCGTTTGTTCCACGCATCCGTGTGGATACTCAAGTAGGGAGTCGATGCCTCCCTGGAGCGAGGCGAGCACCGAGGACGACAAGCTCAGCTCCAGGCTGCCCACTCCCGGCTGTGCGCTGTCCGGCATCTTGATGGCGATGCTGCTCGACTTGCCGATCCGTCCGTCGCCAAGCATGCGCTTGGTGTACGGCAGCTTCGACTGGACCGGGATGGTCAGCTTCACTGCGTCCTTGTAGCTCCCCGCGTTCAGCCTGGCCTTGATCACGAGTTCTCCCGGCTGCTCCGCCTTCACGCGAAACTTCAGCGTCATTTGCCCGTCCGGGGTCAGATCGAACTCGCGCTTGCTGTCGCCATCGATGCTCGCCGGGCGCTTGCCCTGGTTGCCTGACTCGAGGCTCAACTCGAGCGTTGCTCGCCGACCCTTGCCAGTTTGTTCGTGAACCACGAAGCCGAGGTCCACGGTGTCTCCTGCCGTGAGGAAGCGAGGTAGCGATGGTACGACCTGGACGGGCTTCTTCGTCGTGATGCTCGCTTCGCCATGGCCGAAGCGCCGACCTGTGTCTGCGGCTGCCGCCATCACCCGCCAGCGAGTGAGGTTGTCCGGCAGCGGGAGCTTGACCCGTGCCTTGCCCGCGCGGTCGGTTACTACTCCCCGCTTGGAAAAGAACGCGGTGCCGAGGAAACGCGAACGAAACGCGCTCTCACCCCCACCCCCGCCGTAGTCGCCCCCTGTGGCGTCCCAGTTGAGGGGATCCGGGGAGACGAAGCGCATGAGACTGCTCGACGTGGTCACGTCGATGTCGTGGGTCTCGTACAAGGGGGAGAATGGGTCTGGCGTCTGGTAGCCAGTCAGCATCAGCACGCCCTCGTCCGCCGCCCACAGGGTTACCTCGGCGGACGCGGGGCGGCCCGCCTGGTCCTTCACCACTACGTCGACGAGCGCCTCCTGACCGGGTTCGTACTCGGACCTGACCGGATGGAGCTCCACCGCGAGGCGTCGCTCGCTGGGGCTCACCTCGAGGTTCGTATATCCCATGCGGAAAGGAGTGCCCGCCGATGGGCCCCCGCGGTCGAGACCGCTCGGGATGGTCGCGACGGATACGAAGACGTTCGGCAGGTGTTGATCTGCTAGCGGGATCTCGATTGGTCGCTCCGCGCCGGCCAGCTCAGTGGTGTAGGCGCTGAGGACCCCTTCGCGTTCCAAGGTCACCAGGGCAGTGGACTTCGCGTAGGGAGACGCAACGAAGAGCTTCGCCGTGTCCCCAGGTTCGTAGGCTTGTTTGTCTGGCTTGATCTCCATGCGCGGGTTGTTGTCCGCTGCCCCGTAGGCGCCGCCGCCGTACGCCCACACCCGCGTGTCGGAGTATGCCGTTTCGCCTGCGATTCGTGCTTCGATCCGGTAGCTGCCTCCCGAGGGCAACGCGAAATGCACCCGAGTTGCCTGGCTACGTGCGTCGATGCGCTTGGTCTCGACCTCGTCGTCTTCCCAGCCTCCGCGGTAGCGGCTGCCATAAGTTGTTTCCTCGGTGTAACTCTTCCAGTAGCGACGGTGCAGGACGAGCTCGATGCTCTTGCCCAGCGCGGGTTTGCCATCAGGCAGCTCCGCCATCACGTCGACATCCCAGCCTCGCTTCGGATCCACCGCCCAGCTCGTGTTGCGCAGGCCAACGGCCGCGCTCGAAGTCGCGCGAGGCAACGCCACCTGCGCGCTGATGCTGTCGCCGCCGGCGTCGCTGACATCGGCGTTGACTATCAGATCGATCGACTGGGCGCTTTGTTCCCCGCGGAGCAAGTCGGGGCTCAGCTGGATCTTGCCGTTTCCGTGTTCATCCAGCTCGATGTCTGCATCGACCCGCTGCCTTGAGCTCGCACCGGCGCTGTTTCCGAAGTGGAAGCCTGCATCGTTGTAGCGATTGTGCTGGCGTGTGCTGACGGAGTAGTGGACCTTGCCTGCCTTGACCGGGGCCCCCCAGAGGTAGGTCGCGCTCACTGGGAGCACCAGGGTGCCGCCTTCGGCCTCGTCCAGCTTGGTGCCGAGCTTCACCTCGAAGTGCGCCGCGCGGTACTTTCCTACCTCGAACGTGCTGCTGAGGTCGCCCTTTCCGGACGCCAAGCGCACTTGGTAGCTGCCAAGGCGGGAGGTGATCGGGAGCTTCAGGCTCGATCTCAGGGTGCCGAACCGAGTGGGCCGGACCTTCTTGCTCAGGACCTCGTTTCCGTCTGGATCTCGAACGCTGAGCTGGAATGCTCCGCGGGGCACCGCGAGGTCGCCCTTGGCGCCGCGCTTGCGCAGCACCCCGAGCAAGTTGACGGTCTCGCCTGGGCGGAAGATGCCCCGCTCGGAGGTGACGATGCCGCGCAAGCCCTCGCTGTCTGCCCAGTAAGACGTTGGCAGTCCGTAGCTCCAGCTGTCTACGCCCTCGTTCCAGCGCTCGCTCTGCAGCGCTAGAGCGTGCGGCGTCTCGGCTCGCAAGATCAGCGGCTCCTGGGCGTCGGCCGTTGCACTGGGCAGGTACAGGCGGGACCGTCCGGGCAGCTTCAGGATCCCCGAGGCATCGGTGTAGCCTGTGAAGCGCACGCTCTTGCCCTGGGTCAGAGTGACACGGG
>JAUILJ010000419.1 GCA_030433055.1 Polyangia bacterium | reverse complement strand
GCCTGTCTGTGCGGCCGCCGCGGCGAATTCCCTTGGGTCTATTGCGCAACTCAACCTTGGCGGTGCTATCGCTAACGGGATTCAGACGGGATTATCCGCATACGAGTATTACGCGACGACCCAGATCGAGAATTCGTTGCACCGCCTCGAGGAGCTTGCCAACGACGCCCACGCCAACACAGTCGCGGAGATCCTGCAAGGCCTCGACTCGGCGAACGGCCAGCGTTTCACCACGCTGCAGAACCTGATCCAGGCGCTTCGGAGCAACACGGCTTCGGCCCACCAGGCGTCCAACGCCTTGAAACAGAACGAGCGTGACGCTCAGTACGCCGCCGCCGCTGGGCTCGGTGCGGACTACTACAAGGAAGACGGTGGCGACGTTGTCATCAAATTCCCTGTGAACACGGTGAACCGTCGCCTGACCGATGTGACGGAGCTGCGCTATCGCGAGGCGCTGAGGAATGCGAAGTACCTGACTTACATGGCCCGGCTAGCCATCGAGCAGCGCATTGGTGAGCGACTTCAGACCATCAAGGGGCCGGTGGGGGCCATGGATCCTCCGTCGACTTGGGAGCATCAACTGTGCGACCTCGAAGGAATCGACTACTCCAAGCTCTCGGCTTTCGAGGTGCCCGTCAAACCTACCACCGACGGATCCGGCGGTGCCGGAGGTGCTGGTGGCGCCGGAGGTGCTGGTGGTACCGGAGGCGCCGACTCGGTTTCGGTGGATGCGAAGGAGTTCGCGAATCAGTTCATCGGGGACTACGTCACCAAGTTGAAGAACTTCGTCGAGTATTACAATATCGAGTACCCGTCCCATGAGTCGGATGACACCTCGGTCCTCTCGCTACGGGATGACCTGCTGCAATCGCCAGGGCAGTGCTTCACCCCCTCGCGCAACCTGCTGTTGTTCTCATCTGACCTGACCGGAACAGCGGGTGTGGGCGCCAGTGGAGAAGGGTGGGTCAACACTAGCTGCTACGACGGGGACTCGACCTGCACCGTGATCTCGCGGTCGAGCGTGGTGTTCAATGGTGGCTCTCAGGTAGAGCTACCTGAGGAGTCACCCAAGGGCGGGATCACCGTGTTTCAAGATGTGGATCCGAGCGACGTCGCGGATCCAAACGCGCCGGTGCCTCCCGGCGCGCTACCCCCAACCGGAGTGCTGCCCTCGCGATCTGCGTCGCAAGCGGTATGGCTGGAGGCGGGGACGAGCTACACGCTTTCCTGGTACTCCTACCTCCTGAACAACGCGTCCACCTATGAGGTGCAGGTGCTCGATGAGACGTTCGCGCCCGTGACTTCGCCGGTGATCGAGGCGGATACACGGCTCATGCCGATCTGGAAGCGGCTCAGTGTCACCTTCACCCCCACCACGTCGGGCTACCACTGGGTCTCCTTCGTTTCGTCAAGCATCAATGCCTTCGGCACGAACCGCTTCGCCATCGCCAACACGCAGCTCGAGGTGACCCCTTCGAACAAGCTGCCCAGTGGGTATCAGGAGATCTCGGAGTCGCGCGTGGTGTTGACCAACAACTGCGGGACGGGTTCACCCCAGGAGTTCCGGGGCGCGTTCGAATACCTCTGCGATAGTCAGAGTTGCTTCTACCAACTCAAGGATCCGGTGCACATCGACATGGCCGCCGTCGTCGCCGGCCAATCCAGCCTCAGTGACAAGCTCGCCCGAGGCAACTTCAACTTCCGACACCTGACCATGGCGCTCAACGTGGTCGGGACCGGAGTGCTCGACTGCAGTTCGTCGGAGTCTCCAAGCTGCTACGGTACGGGCGTACTGGACTACGACTTGGTGCACGACGCCTTCGAACAACCGGTGCTGAGTTGGCGTAGCGATGAGAACCTGGGTGACGGTTCGGCCAACGTGTTCACTTTTGGGTCGGCGGGCATCTTCAACGGCAAAGCGCTTGCTGCCGAGCGCTACATCACGCTCCCAATTAGCGGCACCGATCAGGGGCTACTCAACCAGCCTCAGACCACCAAGCCGGAGTTCCGGGGTCGGCCGCTCAGCGGCTCCTACACCCTGCGGATCTACGACACTCCTGCGCTGGCGTGGGAGCGAGTGGAAGACGTTCAGCTCATCCTGAACTACCGCTACTGGTCGAAGATCCGCCGCGAACAGTAGCCCCCACGTCAAGCCCCGCTGCTTTCCGCAGCGGGGCTCTCGGCGCTCCATACGCCGCGCCCGAACGCTCCGCCTCACGCCTTCCTGGTCGCGTCTCCCACGCGCCGTATGCCGACCTGTATCTGAAAGCCGACGAACATGCTCCTACTTAGGCAGAATCGTTATCGCGCTCCCGTCACGCTCGTCACGTTCGCTGCCTTCTGGGCGAGCTTGATGGCTCCGCTCACGGCCGCGGCCCAGTCCGCAGACCGCGCGGAAGCCGCCGTGAATCGAGCCCAGGAGGGCGAGCTCGAGGCGGGGGAACCCGTCGCCCCACCGGCCGATGCAGCGGGAGACGACCACGGCGCAACCAGCGCTGGCAAACGAGATGACCTGGAGCGGGGAGACGATGCGAAGGTCGACGCGGATGCAGTGAAGGACGCGGCGGCGGCACCGAAGGTGGACGCCGAGCCGGTCGACCCCGCTTCGCTCCCCACGGGTGGCGACAAGAGTGGGGTGACCAGCAAGAGCATCAGTGTGCCGAAGGGCTCCGGCACGGTGAAGGGCATGGGAGAGTCCTTTTCCGCGCAGCTATCTACGGGGATCGCGACGTACTCGGTGCCGTTTGCGCTTCCCAGCGCCCGTGGTGGTGTGCAACCGTCACTTGGCCTCTCGTATTCCTCCTCCGGTGGCCATGGCAGCGCGGGCGTCGGCTGGAATGTGGGCAGCGCGTTCATCGCGCGGCAGACGGATCGCGGGTTGCCAACGTACGACGATCGTGAAGCCTGGCACCCCAACCAGGATCGCTTCGTGTTCAATGGCGGTCAGGAGCTGGTGCCGATCTGTGACATCGCTGACGATTTGAGCTGCAGCGGCATGCTTCCCGGCGAGCAGATGCCGGCTTGGGGCGCTGGGTGGCAGTACCACCGCGCGCGGGTCGAGGGCGGCTTCATGCGCTTCTTCTGGTCGCCGGATCGGCTGACCTGGCGGGTGCAGTCGAAGAGCGGGCAGGTGCTCGAGCTGGGTGTGCCCCTGGACGGCTCGGGCCAGCGGGATGCACTGGAATCCAACGCGTCTCACCCCCAAGAAATCTTTCGCTGGTACGTGAGTCGCGAGTACGACACATACACCGATACGGGCGCTTCGGACGGAGCGCCGTTGAACGTGGTGTACTACCGCTACGATGAAGACGGCGGCTCGAAATACCTCGCGGATATTTACGACACGACGCCGGTTGACGCGCCCACGACGCGCGATTTTGGACGCTACGCGCACCACACGCACTTGACGTGGGAGGCGCGCGAAGACACCAGCCACAGCTACCGTAGCGGCTGGCGCATGGAGCAGAACCTGCGCCTCGCTCGAGTGGACGTGTCGAGCGCTTCGGAAGGAGCGGAAGATCGCGGCTTGGTGCGGCGCTATGTGCTGCAGTACGACCCGCAGTACCACGTCTCGCTGCTCGAGAGCGTGCAGGTGTTCGGGCGCTGCGCGCAGACCGTGCTCGAGGACGCGGGCGGTCAACTCCCTGCGGATCTAGGTTGCCAGGGCGAAGGGCTGCCTCCGATGACGTTTGGCTACAGTCACGTCGGTACGCCCACGAATGACGGCTGGGAGCCTTTCGATAATGAGGTGCGAGCGCTGACTCACAGTCCGCCGCACTCGCTCGACGAGGCCCAGACCGATCTGTTCGATATCAACTCCGATGGCCTACCCGACGTGTTGGTGACGGCGCCGGGGTACTACGGCGGCGGCTACGGCTGGTTCGAGAACGGCGGCAATGGCCAGCTCGAAGACTTCGCCGACGTGCAGAAGATCGCGCTCAAGGGTGTGCTCGGGGCGAACGCCAGCACGCTGAAGCTGAGCAACCTGAACTTGGTTCCGCTCGATCTGGACGGTGATGGGCACGTCAACTTCCTGCACATGCCGAAGACGAAGACCTACTCGATCTACGACTTCGTGAAGGTGGGCAACGCCTACCAGCTTCAAGGGCGGGTGATCGACAGCGCCAAGGGCCAGAGCCCGAAGATCGATTTCGGCAAAGACACCCTCGACACCCAGGTGATGGACGTCAACTTCGACGGCCTGGTGGACGTGGTCGTCACGACGGGCACCCAGGTGCAGACGTTCTTCTCCCTGGGAAGGCTTCCGGGAGGAGACGGTCAGTTCGGCGTCGGCAAGCTCAAGACTGCGGGGACTTCGGACTTGTCGGTGAGCCCTCGAGCACGCTGCGTGCCGCACAGTGGGCTGCCCATCCGCTTCAGTGACTCGGAGACCCGCGTCGCGGACATGAACGCCGACGGGATCCCAGACATCGTGCGCTTGCAGAGCGGTGCCGTGCGGTACTGGCCGGGTCGTGGCAACGGCTTCTGGGGCACGGGTGAGCGCGACGACTGCCCGAAGGACAGCTTCGCCCAGAACCGCCACGTGCTCATGGCGGACTCGCCCACGACGTTTGGTGAGGGGCTCCGTCTCGACGACGTCAACGGCGATGGCTACCCCGACCTGGTCAACATTCGCTTCAGCGAGATCGACGTCTGGCTGAACGTCAACGGCGAGGGCTGGACGAAGCGTAAGATCGTGGAGGGCACGCCGCCCACCCCGGACTACCTGAACCGCGTGCGCCTGGTCGACGTGGACGGCAGCGGCACGCGTGATGTGCTGTGGGGCAACGGCAACAAGTACGAGTACATCGATTTGCAAGGCGGCAGCCGCCCCTGGATCCTGACGGAAGTGAACAACGGCCTCGGGAAGACCACGACGCTGGAGTACACCTCGAGTGCTGACGAGATGCTGGCAGCGCGCGCCGAGGGCAAGCCCTGGGACAGCACGGTCCCGATGATCTTGCACTTGGTCAAGCGCATGACCGAGTCGGACAACCTGAACGTCTTCGGTCAGGGCCCGCGCACCTACACGACGGAGTACAGCTACCGGGATCCAGTCTACGACGGCCGTCAGCGGGAGTTTCGCGGTTTCCGCGAGGCGACGAGCACGACCTTCGGTGACAGCAATAGCCCCACGAGCCACGCGCGTTCCGAGTTCTTGCTCGGTGAGTGTGCATATGCCGACGGCAGCGCGTGCGCCGTCTCGGATCAGAGCTACGACAACCCCAACGAGGCGCTCAAGGGCCTGCCGGTGGTGAGCGAGACCTACGACGACAACGGCGTCTACCTCTCCACGTCGCACACCCACTACACCTTGCGGAAACTCTACGCAGGGCTCGACGGACGCGGCGTGGTGTATGCCTTTGCCCAGAGCAACACCGCGTGGGCCTATGACACGTCCAATCCAGGTGCGTTCAGCTCACCCAGCCAGACCACGCTGGAGACCGTGACGCCCGAAGACTCGAGCTCGGGTTTGGGGGTGAGTGCGCCCTCGTTGGACGTGCCCGTCACCGTTCGGGCGACCGCAGGCACGGTCCGGACCGAAGGCTTCAGTGAAGTCGACGACTTCGGCAACGCCCTGCGCGGCGTGAGCAAGGGGTGTGTCTCCGGTTGCCCCAGCGGCTCGACGGACGACGAGATCGAGCAGATTTCTGAGCCGATGCTCCTGCCCCACGACAGCGGCTGGCTCTGGCGCACGGTGACCGGCTACACCACGAGTCGCGACTTCCCGGCGCGCCGTGGGGAAACGAGCACGAGCTACACCGCCGAGGGTGCGCCGGACTCGGTGACGGCCGTGTTGACTGGGACCGAGGCGCTGCAACGCTTTCATGAGACGGCCGGCGCTGCGATTGCTCCAATTCCTGGAGACGCGGTCGCGGACAGCGCGGCGTTATTCGTGAGCCAGACGGAGTACGACCAGTTCGGCAACGCCATCCGCAGCTACGCGCCGGGCGGTCGCTGCGCCGACGTGTTCCTGGACACGCTCTACGCCCAGCTCGCGACCACTGAGATGATGTACCCGGACGGGTGCCCGCCGACCCGGGACTTGAACGATCCGCCGGAGCGCGCGCTCTACACAGCCGCCTCCTATGACCGCGGCCTCGAGCTGGTCACGAATGTCATCGACGTGTCGCACCAGGTGACTCAGGTGCAGTACGACGGCTTTGGCCGTCTGACCAAGCTCTTCCGCTCGGAATCGGGTTCTGCGACGGTGGGGACGCTGCCGGCTGTGGAGATCGAGTACGACCTGGCCACTCCGGGCCGGGCCTATTCCATCATCTACACGAGGAGCCAGGACGGTGCGACGAGCGGCGACGCCAGGTACATGGAGAGCTGGGGCTACGTGGACGGCATGGGCCGCGCGCTGGTCGGCATCAGCGAAGCGGATCCCAGTGCCAACGATGAAGGGCAGTACATCGTTGGCGGCTTCGTGGAGTACGATAAGAAGGGCGCTGTCAGTAAGAAGTTCCTGCCCAAGTTCTGGGACGGAACTCCCGAGAACTTCCCGCTGACTGAGGCGCCAGGCACGCCCTACGGACGCGTCGAGTACGACGCCTTTGGGCGTGAGCTCCGGCTCTACGACCTCGACGACACACACACACAGACGCTGCTGAATGTCTACCGACCGCTTTCAACCGACGCCTGGGACGCGGCCGATCTGGAGAGCGGTGGCCCGCATGGGGACCCCCACGCGGGCACCTACGTCACCAGCGTCAGCGACGGACACGGTCGCGGCGTGCTCGGCATCGAGCGCTTCAAAGAGAACGGCGCGCTGATTGAACGCCGTACGGAAACGACGTATCTGCCGACGGGTGAGCCGCTGAGCATCACCCGCTCTTCGATCCACGGCTCGACCACGCGCTGGCTCCGCTACGACAGCTTGGGCCGCATGGTGCTCAACGTCGAGCCTCACACGTCCGAGAACTTCAACCCGGATCCGTTCGCAGACGCGACCAACATCAAGGCCTGGCGCTACCTGTACAACGCGAGCGGCGAGCTCGTCGGGACGAGCGACGCGCGCGGTTGTGGCGTGAACTTCGCCTACGACGGGGTGGGGCGCCTACAGTACGAAGACTACTCGCCGTGCCAGGCGAGCCACCAACCCTACAGTCCGCCGGCTCCCGAC
>JAUILJ010000418.1 GCA_030433055.1 Polyangia bacterium | reverse complement strand
AGCCTGGGGAGTCGCCCCGAAGATCAAGCTGGATGCGCTCGCGCGCGACGCCAAGGGCAGTTGCCGCGTGGAACCAACCGTGGAGAGCCGACCGGATGTAAGGGCAGCACGCGCCCAGCTCGATGTCGCCGAGCGCGGTGTAACCAGCGCGCAGCTCGGGTTCGCGCCGACCATCGACGCCGTCTCCAGCCTGACCTACTTCGAGCCGGAGACGCAGATCAACCAGGAGCACGTCACCTGGACCATCGGCGCAGTCCTCACCTGGACCATCTATGATGGCGGGCGGCGAGGTGGCGGCGCGGACGTGAGCCGCGCCGACATGAAGCTGGCGGAGGCGCGGCTGGACGACACCAAACGCCGTGCCCGCCTGGAGGTGAACCAGGCACGTCGCTCGGTGGAAGTAGCGCTCGCCACCCTCAAAGTGACCAACAAGACCCGGGATCTTGCGCGGGAAACCGCGCGCCTGAGCCGTCTGGCCTTCGTCAACGGCAGCGGGACCAGCTTCGAGCTGGTCGACTCCACGCGGCGCCTTCAGGAGGCGGAGATCGACGTCGCGATCAAGGAGTTCGAGCTGGTGCGTGCTCGGATCTCTGCGATGCTCGCCTTGGCCACCTGCGACGTCTGAGCATCGCGCGAGCAGCGATCCAATCCGTCGCTTCTGCCCCTCGCCTGCGTCCCACCAGCGTAGGCCACACCCCACGACCGGACCCAGCGCTGAGCGGCGGATTGCCGCAGCGCGAAACTCTCAGCCCAAAAGCAGTGGGCGCCCCAAGGCGTGGTGTACTATCCCAGCATCATGGCGACCGACAGCGAAGGCGTTTACAAGCCGCCGACAGCGTCTCCGGAGCAAGTCGGGGGTCTGCTACCGGCCGCCAACAAGGCCTCTCCCTGGAGCCACGTGTTCAGCGCGCTGTGCGTCGTGACGCTCGGCGTGTTTCTGTATCTCATCTTCTTCATTTTCAACCGCACTCCCGACGCGCAGGCGGCCGCCGGAGGTGTGGCACAGAAGATCTTCTACTTCCACGTCCCATCCGCGTACGCGATGTACCTCGGCGGCGTCGCGTGCTTCCTGGGCTCTGCCGCCTATCTCAGCCGAGCAACGGACAAGCGCAACGCGCTTGCGCGTGCGGGCGCTGAGACGGCCGTGATCTTCGGCATGCTGGTGCTGGTGAGCGGACCGCTGTGGGCGAAGAAGGCGTGGGGAGTCTACTGGACCTGGGACCCTCGGCTGACCACGCTGATGCTCAGCGTCTTGATCTACCTCGCCATCGCCGTGCTGCGCGCCTTCGGTGGTGACGGAGAGGCGGAGCGAAAGTTCGCCGCCGCGCTCGGCGTGCTCGGGACGGTGACCTTGCCCATCGTTCACTATGCCGTGCGGAAGTGGGGAGGTAACCACCCCACGGTCGTCACCAAGGGCGGAGGGGGGTTGGGCCATCCGGCGATGTACGAGGCACTGGGCATCGGCTTCCTCGCGATGACCCTGCTCTGGATCCTGTTGCTCTGGATGCGCGTGTCGCTGGAGGTATCCGAGAGCCGCGCGAGGCACGCCGAAGAGCGCTTGATCGCATCAGGTCAGATAGACGAACTGTGAGCTTCGGAGCCACGCAAGAGTAAGAACCATGCAACCCGATTCGACCCAGCCCCAAGCGGCCCCCACGACCAGCGGCACGCTGACACCCGCCGATCGCTCCACCGAGTTCGTCCCCGACAAGGGAGGCGCGGAGAGCGCCAGCGCCGGCTCGCTGTTGGTTTGGGCCTATTTGCTGATGTGGACGATGCTGCTCGGCTTCGTGCTGATGACGTGGCTGCGCCAACAACGCATCAATGACCGTGTGGCGCGCCTGGAACAGGCGTTGGCTCGCAAACCGGCCAGCTGAGCGCGCCGCGCTGCCGGTCCCCGCCCTCTTCGGACGCGTGGAGAGTCCTGCTGGCCAGGTCGCCGCGCCTTTGGAAATTGCGCCTGTTTGGAAATTGAAGTGGAACTACCGACCTTCGAACACGTGATCTACATCCCAGGGGTATTGCTCGTGGGGCTCACGATTGGCTATGTCCTCGGCGCCCGTGCCGTGCGCGCGGAGTTCAAGCGCTTGAAGGACCGCGCAAAGGAGTAAGCAGACCCATGCTGGATTTCAGCCTATCCGACGAACACAAGTCGCTCATCGAGACCGCCAAGCGCTTCGCCCGGGAGCGCATCATGCCCGTGAGCGCCGAGTGTGATCGCGAGAGCCGCTTCCCCATCGACGTGTTCAAGGAGGCCTGGGAAATCGGGCTGATCAACCCAACCGTACCCGTCGAGTACGGCGGTTCTGGCATGGGCGAGCTCGAGAACACCCTGATCACCGAGCAGCTCGCGTACGGTTGCACGGGGATCCAGACCAGCATGCTGGCCAACGGCCTCGCACTCACCCCGATCAAGCTGGGCGGCAACGATGCCCAAAAGAAAGAGTACCTGGGCCGCCTGACCGCCGAGCCGATACTGGCAAGCTATTGCACCACGGAACCAGCCGCGGGCAGCGACGTGGCGGGCCTGCAGACGCGCTTCGAACAGAAGGGCGACGACTACGTGATCAATGGCCAGAAGTGCTGGATCACCAACGCGAGCCACGCAAACTTCTATGTCGTCTTCGCCACCGAAGACCCCGCGAAGCGTCACCGAGGGATCGCCGCGTTCATCGTCGACCGGGACCTGCCCGGCGTGAAGGTTGGCAAGCACGAGGACAAGCTTGGGCAGCGTGCCAGCGACACCGCGGTGGTGCACTTCGAAGAAGTCGTGGTGAAGAAGGAAAACCTGCTCGCCCCCGCTGGGCAGGGATTCAAGCTGGCAATGGAGACCTTCAACCAGACCCGTCCCGACATCGCCGCCTCCGCCACGGGCCTGATGCAGCGCTGCCTGGATGAGTCGGTGGCTTACGCCAAGGAGCGAAAGACCTTCGGTGTGCCGATCGCTGAGCATCAGATGGTGCAGGCGATGATCGCCGAGATGGCTATCCGCACGGAAGCAACACGGCTGCTCTACATGAAGGCGGCGTGGAACCTCGACAATGGCGTGCGCGATCCCATCGTCTCCAGCTACGCCAAGGCGTATGGCGCGGACAGCTCCATGCAGACAGAGATCGACGCCGTGCAGGTGTTCGGGGGGAACGGCTACGTGAAGGAGTATCCCGTCGAGAAGCTGATGCGCGACGCGAAGGTCCTGCAGATCTACGAAGGCACGAGCCAGATCCAGCGTCTGGTGATCGCGAAGAACGTCCTGAGCCGCTAGCATTCGGCAGCTAGCGCTGGCCGCTCGCGCCCAGTGCATGCCGCAATGGGCGCGCTCCGGGCGCCAGGTTTCGTGGACGTTTCCCCGAGATCCCACAGGTAGGGAGGTGTACTCCGGGCAGCGCCAGCGTATATGCTCTTGCCGATGCCCGTCGCCGCCCCTCCGCACCGCAGCTTCACGCAGCGAGTGCGTTCGCTGCGCTGGCTGGGCTATCTCGCTCCACCAGCACTGGCGGCGTTGGTGTTGTGCGTGCCCGAGGGGCCGCGGGCAGACCCGACTCCCGATGACGCCCTGGCTGCGGCACCCACGGCCAGCTCGAGCGGGCTCAAGAGCTACACGATCCCCGCAGACTTCCAGGCCGATCGGATGCGGGTGTTTGCCGCGCCGGGCGACCTGGCGCTGACCAACGGTCAGGTGACCCTCGTCGTGCGCAAACGCGATGGCTGGCTGGTGGACTTCTGGCACAACCAACCTACCCGAGCGACCGGGGGACAGCTCGGGGGGCATACCCACATCGACGGCCTGTGGCAGCTCCATCCCGTGCTGCACGACGGTAAGAATCAGGTCGATGTCGTAGCCACCAAGGTTCGTATCCTTGGGGATTCAATCGAGACCTCGGCGGCGCTGAGTTTGGGCGCGGGGCGCATGTCGGTCACGACGAGCTATCGCCTGGAGCCGGACGAGCCGCGCATCATCATCACCACGAAGTTCAATCACCTGTCTGGCGGACGGCTCACCCACTTGAACCTGGGCGATGCGGTGAAGTGGGGCAACACCGACTACTTCGTCGACGGCAAGCGCCAGAAGGCGACCTTCAACGGCAAAGGCAAGTGGGTTGGGCGCCAGGGCGCCAGCGGTGACCTCAAGCTCAGCACCCTGGAAGGCAAGCCGATGCTGGTCGGGTTCCGCTCGTACCACAACGGGCTCAGCGGCGAGATCCGCACGGCATATCGCAACGTCGCCTTGAATCCCGGAGAGAGCGTGGTCGTCCAGCGCGCGCTCGAGTACGACCCAATCAGCATCGACGAGAAGCCGCCGAAGACGAAGCCGGGGACGCTGAAAGTGAGCGTACGGGACGGCTCTGGCAAGCGTCTCGCGGCGAAGCTGTCCATTCGAGGACTCGGGCTCACGAGATCGCCCGATTTTGGCAATACGGGGGGCCTCGAGGGCGCCAACCGCTTCGTGTGGAGTGGCACGGGTGATTTTCAGCGCGTCTTACCCCCCGGAAAGTACGAAGTCTGGGCGACCGCAGGCTACGAGCGCGAAGCGAAGACCTGGAAGATCGAGGTCAAACCCGAACAGACGATCGAGCTGTCCGGGGAGCTCCCACGAGCCTATGCCACGCCCGGCTGGCTGAGCGCCGATCTGCACCTGCATCAAGCCCCCAGCCCCGACTCGGACATCGGGTGCAATACGCGGGTGATTTCCGTGGCTGCGGAAGGCGTCGAGCTCGCGGCGGCGACCGATCACTACGCAGTGGCGGACCTGGGCCCTTCGGTGGACTACCTCGTCAAGCAAGGCCTGCTGGCAACGCCGATAACGACGTTGGTCGGGTCTGAGGTCAGTACCGTGGGGAACCTATTTGGCCACTTCAATCTGTTTCCAATGCAGGCGGGGGATTTCGTGGAGTATCGCGACACGACCCCCAAGCGCATGTTCGCCCAGATGCGGCAAGTTGCACCGAAGGGATTGATCCAGGTCAACCACCCGCGCATGGATCAGATCGGCTACTGGGCGCGCTACAAGCTCGACCCGACGAGCATGCAGGTCCCCTTGCAATACCAGGCGGAATACTCCGAGGACTACGATCTGCTCGAGGTGTTCAACGGCCTCGAAATGATGAGCGAGCCCAAGCTGCGTAAGGTGCTGTTCGACTGGATCAAGCTGCTGGGGCGCGGCCATCGCTACACGGGCACCGGTAACAGCGACAGCCACAACCTGTTCTTCTTGGACCCGGGGCTGCCGCGGAATTACATCCGCGTGCCCAGCTCGAAGTCGGACGCGGGCGACCTCAAGGTGCCCGAGAGCGAGGTCATCGAGGCGCTACGCAAGGCCCAGGTCACGGTGAGCAGCGGTCCCTGGCTGGAGGTCGACGTCAACGGCAAGGGGCCCGGTGAGACGGTCAAGGCCGCTGGCAGCAAGGTCCCGCTGCATGTGCGCGTTCATGCCGCTTCGTGGATCAGCGTGGACAGCGTGGAGGTGCTCCTCGGGGGCAACGGCCGCCGAGTGCGCTGGCTCAGCGTAAAAGAGAAGAAGGCAGCGCTGCGCTTCGACCAGACGATTCAGCTGGATGTGCCAGGAAAAACCTTCGTGGTGGTATTGGTCAAGGGAACCAAAGCGCTCCCGAACACGTTCACGCCGAACATCAAGCCGTTTGCGTTCAGCAACCCAATTTGGCTCGAACCCTGAGGGATCGGGCATGGGTGATGAATCCCTGACTCACTGAGGCCTAGCGCGAGCGTCTGCTTGAAGGTAGCTTCCCGCCGTGTTCGGCATCTCGTTCACCGAGATCGTGGTGATTGCCCTGGTGGCGCTAGTCTTCGTGGGCCCGCAGAAGCTCCCGAAGATGCTGCGGACGCTCGGCGAGTGGATCGCCAAGGTCCGCTCGCTGACTACTCAGGTCCGCCAGCAGACCGGCATCGATGACATCCTGAAGCAGGAAGGCATCGACGGCGGGCTGAGCGAGCTACGCAGCATCATGCGAGGCGATTTGAGTTCCGTGGGTCGCTCGCGGTCGCGTAGCTCCAAGCCCTCGGCCGACCCCTACGAGGAATCCATCGAGTACGACCGGAGCCGAGAGAACCCCGTGGAGGGGCCTGACTGCTACGGCGCGCTGCCTGACGACCTCCTGCTAGACGACGACGACGAAGCAGAGGGTACTGCCCCCGAAGCCCTGGCGTCCAAGCCTGCTGCAGGCGAACCGGACCAGGAAGCTACTCGTGATTCCGCGGGGCAAGCCGGCAGCAAGCAACCCGCGGCTCGCGAAGACAGCGTATGAGCGAGGAACCCGAAGAGCAGACGATGACGTTCTGGGAGCACCTGGAGGAGCTCCGTAGCCGCATCATCAAGATGGCTCTGGCGTTCGTCGTGGGCGCCATCGTCGCGTGGATTTACCGCGCCGAGGTCCTGGTCTGGCTCACCCAACCCTTCGTGGAGGCCTGGAACACGGGAGCCCTTGGTGAGAAGGCAAGCTTGCACTTCTCTGCCCCGGCGTCGTTGTTCTTCGCCTACGTGAAGCTAGCGGTGATGGCAGGGCTGATCCTGGCGTTGCCCGTCATGTTGTATCAACTCTGGGCGTTCATCGCGCCCGGGCTGTATTCGAACGAACGGCGCCTTGCGATCCCGTTCGTCCTCAGCTCCACCACGCTCTTCACGTGTGGTGCGCTCTTCGGCTGGAAGGTCGCCTTCCCCCTGGCCTTCCGCTACCTGCTGGATTTTGCTGGGCCCGTTGGCAGCGAAGGCTTCGAGGTGAAGCCCACGGTGATGGTCGACGACTACCTCGACTTCGTCTCTCGCATGCTGATCGCGTTCGGCGCGACGTTCCAGTTGCCGGTCCTGATCTTCTTCTTGTCGATCGCCGGAATCGTCAACTACCGGCAGCTGATCCGCTTTGGGCGCTACTTCATCGTGATCGCCTTCGTGCTCTCGGCGGTCCTCACGCCGCCGGACATCACGAGCCAAGTGTTGCTCGCGACACCGCTGCTGGCGCTGTATGGGATCTCCATCGGGATCAGCTACGTCATCACCCGCAAGCGTGTGCGGGAGATGGACGCGAAGGCCTCGAAGAGCTGAGCGACAGAGGTCAGTCTTCGCGCGCGTAAGGCTCACCGCGCAGGATGCTGAAGCCGCGATAGATCTGTTCTGCGA
>JAUILJ010000417.1 GCA_030433055.1 Polyangia bacterium | reverse complement strand
GCCTACCAGACGATCGGTTGGCGTATGCATACCGTATGCGCCACGTCCTCCGATCTTCCGCACTCTTCGCTGCCTCACCTGCAACCCCTGAGGAAAGTTTTAGGCTCAAAGCATTCGCAGCCACCGCAGGGTCGAGGTTGGGGTCGGTCATTCATGGCTGCCTCGGGGCAAGAGTCGACGCGCGCTGACTGCAGGCACGCCCCGCGCCCGCCACCTGGGCGCGGCGTACTTCGCGAGGGCCCGGATTGCCACATGACAAAACGCGAACGGGGCAGCCGAAGCCACCCCGTCCCTTGCACGAACGCTGATTCGAATCAGCCGCAGCCTTGAACTAGCCGCGGCGTTGAATCAGCCGCCGCCGCAGTCGCCGCCTTCAGGCTCGCCGAGCAGCGTGGGGCTCTGGCAGCCGAAGTTCGGTCCCTGGATGTTCACGCCGTCGATGGTCGCGCCGAGCGCGGTCACGTCGACGCTTGCGCCGCACTTGCCGTTGGCCTGGCAGCAACCTGGAAGATCCACGGCGTTGCCCGCAACGTCGATGCTGATCGCGTCGCAAGCAGCGTCTTCGGTGCCTGCCTTGTTCAGCTCGATGCAGCCCGTGATGCCGATGAGTGCCTCGGCTTCGCTGACGTCCGCACCGCATGCGTCATTGGCGCAGCACGCGGGGAAGGCCAGGGTCACGTCGCCGGTCACGTTGGCGTCCATGCAGGTGTTTCCACCGCACATCACCTCGGTGCCGCCGCTGCCACCACTGCCGCCAGTCGAGCTGGTGCCAGCCGTTCCGCCTTGGCCACTGCCACCGCTGCCGCCCTGAGCGCCGCTGCCGCCGCTGCCGCCGCTACCGCCGCCGTCGTCGTCACTGCCGCAACCAACGAAGCAAGCCGCGCAGAGCGCGATAAAACCAATCGATCCAACCTTGAATGAAAGCATTCCCGAATCCTCCTGGGTGGCTTGAAAGCGACCGCACCAAACCACGACCGAAAGGCGAGCACCAACCAAAACTGAAGGATAGGTCAGGTTGAGACCCGCGGTTTCCCGTAAGGATAGAACTTTACGATCATTCCACCCAAACGCCCGCAATTCGCAGCGCTCGCCGCGCAGCCGTGGCGCCGAAGGGACGATGTGTCCCGTAGCGGAACACAAACGACGTGAGGCCGTCAGCTGAGTGACGGCCTCACGGGACTCGCTGAGACGCAGGCAGCGCTCGCTTGCAGGCAGCGCGCGCGGTGTCCCTGAGTTCAGATGTCCAAGTTGCGAACGTTGAGCGCGTTGTCCTCGATGAACTTTCGCCGCGGCTCCACTTGGTCGCCCATCAGCACGGTGAACAGCTCGTCAGCGCGCACTGGGTCGTCCACCCGCACCTGCAGCAGCGTGCGCGCATCAGGGTTCATCGTGGTCTCCCAGAGTTCGTCAGCGTTCATCTCGCCGAGACCCTTGTAGCGAGAGATCATGATGCCTTTGCGACCGCGCTCATCGATGAAGGCATCGAGCGCCTCGGCGTTCTCGAGCGTGATGGGCTCCCCGTCCTTGATCCGCGCGGTATAAGGTGCCGGGCCGATGGACAGGATGTCGTGGTGGTGCTCGAGGAGATCCTCGTACTCGGCGCTCTCGGCGAGCACCCAGTCGAGCACCGCAGGGCGATTGGAGGAACCCGGACGGAACGAGACGATGATCCTCCCGGAACCGTGCGCCTTCTCCCACTCGGTCTCCACGGTGACCGGCAGAAGGTCGGGATAACGCTGCTCCAGTTCGAGCTTCAGGACCTTGGCCGCTGCCTCCACCTTGGCCGCGTCACGGAAGTCTTCCTTGGACAGCGGGTCGGTGCGCAGCAGCGCCGCGACCACCCGCGCATCGCAGCGGCGGTCGATCTTGGCCAGCGTACCGCGATAGGCACGTAGCCCCTCGGCCAGGTGGCGCAGCGGACTGCCGCTGAGCAGCGGGCCCTTCGTCGACTGAACCGTCAGCCCGTCGATGCCGTTGTCGATCAGGTAACCATCCAAAGCTGGCTGGTTCTTCAGGTACTGGTCCTTCTTGCCCTTGCGAGCACGGAACAGCGGCGGCTGGGCGATGTACAGATAGCCCTTCTCGAAGATGTCCGGCATCTGCCGGTAGAAGAAGGTCAAGAGCAGGGTCCGGATGTGCGAGCCGTCGACGTCGGCGTCGGTCATCAGGATGATGCGGTGGTAGCGCAGCTTGCTCAGATCGAACACGCCGTCTTCGCCGACGGTGCAGCCCAGCGCGCTGATCAGCGTGGCGACCTCCTGAGAGCTCAGCATGCGATCCAGGCGCGCCCGCTCGACGTTCAGGATCTTGCCCTTGAGCGGCAGGATGGCCTGGAAGTGACGATCACGGCCCTGCTTCGCGCTGCCACCTGCGCTCTCACCCTCGACGATGTACAGCTCGCTGATCGCCGGGTCCTTGGACTGACAGTCGGCGAGCTTTCCGGAGAGGCTGGTGGTGTCCAGCACGCCTTTGCGCACGACCTCGCGAGCTTTCCGCGCGGCTTCACGAGCCTTGGCCGCCATGGCGGCCTTCTCCAGGATCTTCTTGGCGGTGCCGGGGTTCTCCTCGAAATAGCGGCCCAGCTGTTCAGCCACGGCGCCCTCGACGATGCCCTTGACCTCCGAACTCACGAGCTTGCTCTTGGTCTGTGAGTCGAACGAAGCGTCCGGGTGCTTCACGTGCACCACGGCGATCACGCCCTCCCGGGCATCTTCACCGCTCAGGCCTGCCTTCACGTCCTTGAGCAGGTTCGAGCTCTGACCGTAGCTGTTCAAGGAACGCGTCAGCGCCGCGCGCAGACCCGTGAGGTGGGTGCCGCCGTCCTTGTTGTGAATGTTGTTCGTGTAGCAGAGCAGCTGGTCGACGTAGCTGGATGTCCACTGCAGGGCTACATCCAGCTGGATCGGCGCCCCGGCGCCCTCGGGGCCAGGTGCCTCGGAGCGGAAGGAGATGACGTCGGGGTGGACGGGATCCTTGGATTGCCCGAGCAGCTCCACGAACTCCTTGATGCCGCCCTGGAACTCCCAGCGTTCGCTGGTGCCCGACCCGCGTTCATCGACCAGATCGATGACCAAGCCGGAGTTGAGGAAGGCCAGCTCGCGCAGGCGCTTGGCGAGGATTTCGTAGCTGTACTCCACCGAAGTGAAGATGTGGTGATCGGGCTTGAAGGTGAGCTTGGTGCCGGTGGCATCCGTCTCACCGATGGGCAGCAGCGGGCCCTTCGGGGCGCCGCGGGAGTACTCCTGGTACCAAACCCGGCCTTCGCGGCGGATCTCCAGCTTGAGCAATTCGCTCACCGCGTTCACCGCGCTCACGCCCACGCCGTGCAACCCGGCGCTCACCTTGTAGCTCGAGTGGTCGAACTTGCCGCCCGCGTGCAGCACCGTCATCACGACCTCGGCGGCGCTGACGCCCCGTTCGTGTTGCCCCACGGGAATGCCACGACCGTTGTCCTCGACGGTGACGGAGTTGTCGAAGTGCACCGTGACGCCGATGCGATCACAGAACCCTGCCAGGTGCTCGTCGACGGCGTTGTCTACCGCTTCCCAAACCAGGTGGTGCAACGCCGAGCCATCATGAACGTCCCCGATGTACATCCCGGGGCGCTTGCGCACGGCCTCGAGCCCTTCGAGGACGCTGATGTTGCTCGCACCGTAGTCATCTTCATTTCTGGTTTCAGTAGCGTCCGTCGCGGGAATGGTTTCCGTACTCAAAGGGACTGTCCTTCTGCAATGCGCCGAGCGCTGGAGCTCACACTCTGTGAAGGCGCGGGCGAACACGAGGTGTTTCGCTGCTTCGCGCTTTCGGGTGCCGACTAGGTTTGATTGGCAGGTGCTTCGAGCACCTTGCCGGGGCTGAGTGCGCGTGTGCTCCGAGGGTGTTGAGGGCGCGGGCTAAGGCGCATGAAGTTATAGCGAAAAGCCCCTCTATGAGCCACTTAAAACGCCCCAGAATCAGCGCAAATTACCCTGCAATTTCAGAGACTTCGAAGGGAGGATGCGGGTGATTCCGCGGGGCTCGACGAAGCGCTCCCAGCCCGGCCGAAATGGCGCCCTCAGCCAGCGTCTTACGCGCCGCTCACGGCGCTCAGAACGCCACCTGACAGCCGCCAATCGAGGCGCTCTCCCGGCTCCAGATCGGGCGTGGTGAAGAGCTCTGGCCGCGTCGTGGTCACGAACACCTGACACACCGCCTCGCGCACGAAGCGATACACGGCGCCAGTGCGGTCGGGGTCGAGCTCGCTCGAGACATCGTCGAGGAGCAGGATGGGGTGAGCCTGACGTGCCTCGCGCACGCACTCCAGCTCTGCCAGCTTCAGCGCGAGGGTCAAAATGCGGAGCTGACCTTGAGACGCGTGCCGGCGCACGGAGCGGCCGTCGATCGTCAGCTCGAGCTCGTCCTTCTGAGGACCGAAGCCGGGGCGCCTGGCTCGCATATCCGCGCGGCGACGTCCGCGCAGAGCC
Source organism: Polyangia bacterium (assembly GCA_030433055.1). Taxonomy (GTDB): domain Bacteria; phylum Myxococcota_A; class Polyangia; order Polyangiales; family Polyangiaceae; genus JAHBVY01. The sequence continues at coordinate 2,668 of JAUILJ010000417.1, read as the reverse complement.
TCCAAGAACTCCGCCTGATCCTCGCTGCCTCCAGGAGCAAACCTCACCCCCAGGACCAGATCAGGCGCGGCCATGCGCTGAAACGCAGGAGTCAACGCGACCGACAAGCGCTCAGCTGCCCGGCGGTGCGCTGCCTGGACGTGACACCCGTGACGCGCCATCAGGGTCTCGAAGACTTCCAGCTCGGAGGCCTCGCTCCCCCGCTCCTCCAGGACTCGCTGCCGTTCCTTGCTGGCGCGGGTGTAGCGCAGGCGATGATCCATCGCGATGGGCTCGAAGTAGAGCGCTACGCGATCGAGCAGGGTTCGGCGGACGCTCGCTGGGCCGCTGCCAAGCTGTAGATCGCCTGGATGAAAGACGACCACCGGGGTGCGGGTCGCGTAGCTCGAGAGGCGCTCGGGGGTCTTGCCGTCGAGCTTGAGGTTGCGGCGGCCACCGCTGATCGCGGCGCGCTGTTCCCTGCGGTCTGATTGCTCGAGCACGCTGGCCTTGACGGACGCGCTGGGGTCGCCTTCCCGCACCAGCTCCCGCATCCGTTCGGCGCGAAATGAGCGGCTCGTAGCGAGGAAGTAGATGGCCTCGAGCAGGCTCGTCTTGCCCTGGCCGTTGTCGCCAGCCAGCACGTTCAGGCGTGGGGTTGGCTCGAAGTCGATGCGCTCGATGTTGCGAAAGCAGCGTACCGCCAGAGACTCGATGATCAGCCGATTCACCATGTCGGTAGTCGTCGCGGTGCGCGAGACCGAGCTGCCGCAGCGCGAAAGCTCAAATGCGCATCGGCATGATCACGGCGACGTGATTCTTGGTGGTGTCTTCATGGGCTGGCCGCACTACCGCCGGGTCTAGCTCCCCGCTGATGCCCAGGATCACTTCGTCGTCGTCGATGACCTTCAGCACGTCGATGAAGTAGCGCGCGTTGAACCCGACGGTGACCTCGCCACCACGGTAGTCGACCGCGATCTCATCGAAGCCAGCTCCGCTCTCCGGGCTCTCGGACTCGAAGCGGATCTTGTCTTCCGTGATGGTGAGCTTCACGCCGCCGGTGCGGTCGCTGGCGGCCACGCTGACGGCGCCCAGCGCCTCCTGCACGGCGTCCTTGGGAGCGTGGATGGCCCGCTCGGTCTGCTCGGGGATCACCCGCTGGTAGGGCGGGAACTGAGCGTCTACGAGCTTCACGCTGAACTGGAAGCCACCGAGCGAGAAGAACGCATTCGGCCCGCTCTGGGTCATGGTCAGCTCTGGCAACGCTTCATCGGTCTTCTCGCCGCGGGCTTCCTCGCACAAGCGCTTGAGCTCCTGGATACCCTTGTTCGGGATCAGCATGGTGGCGGTCGCGTTCTTGCCCGGCACGCTGACTTCCATCTTGCTCAGCCGATGGCCATCAGTCGTTACCATGCGGACACGCTCGCCGTCCCACTCGAACAACGCGCTGTTCAGGTGCAGGCGGGTCTCGTCGGTGGAGATGCTGAAGTGCGTCTTGGCGATCAGCTCGTGGAGCGTATCCACGGGGAGACTCATCGACGGCGCGGAGTCGTCGGGTGCGGGCAGCTTCGGGAACTCATCGCCAGGGGAAGCCACATCGTCCATGCCGTCATCAAAGCGCGAGTCGGTAGAAACGAAGGAATTGACGAATTCCTGGAGCGCATCGGTGATGCGGTGCGCTTTTACCCTTCGGGTAAGGAATCGACCGTAAAATCCGTCGAAGGATTTTCGATGGCCCCCCAGACGGAAGCCATCGCCGGTTATGCCACGGGCGTTACCCTGACCACAGAAATTTACATTAAGCCCGGCGAACTCATGGCCCGCCTGGATCAGCCTCAGCCCAAAGTCAGCCGACGCTTCCGCGTGAACCTCTTCTGGATGGGCCGTCCCCCCATGGTGATGGACAAGCAATACAAGCTGAAAGTCGGTGCGGCCTCCGTCTCCGCCGAACTGGCCGAAGTTATTCAGGTCCTGGACGCGTCCGAGCTCAGCTCCGTGACCAATAAAAAGCAGATCGACCGCCATGATGTGGCCGAGTGTATCGTAGAAACGACCCGTCCCATTGCCTTTGATTTGCGCAATGAATTGGAAAAGACCGGGCGCGTCGTTATTGTGGACGATTTCGAAATTGCGGGTGCCGGGGTTATTCTCGAAGCCCTCGACGAAACCGACTCCGTCATGGCCGAGCACATCCAGCAGCGTGAATTCGCCTGGGAACGGGGCCTCGTCACCAACGAAGAGCGTGCGGAACGCTATGGCAACGTGGGCAAGCTCGTAATCTTCCACGGCGAATATGGCTGTGGCAAGCGCCGTACCGCCAAGCAGTTGGAACGGGCCCTTTACGACATGGGCCACAAGACCTATTACTTTGGCATCTCCAACTACTTTGAAGAGCTCGATCACGATGCCCGGACCCGAGATCGTGCCCGTGAGAATCACCTGGAAAAACTGGGTGATCTCGCCCGTGTCATCACTGACGCCGGCACCCTGCTGATTACCACCGTCACCGATGCCGACGATTTCGATCTGGAACGCCTCAAGATGATGACGGCTCCCCTCGAAATCTTCGTGGTCAACCTCGGCGACAATCGCTTCGACAACTTCCCCATCGACGTAGCCCTGCCCTACCGCCCTGAAATGGACGACGCCATCAAGACGATAGTGGAGGAATTGAAAGCCAAGGGTGTCT
>JAUILJ010000416.1 GCA_030433055.1 Polyangia bacterium | reverse complement strand
AAGGTAGCGGCGGTTGGCCTGGGACTCGCCAGCGAAAGCGGCCTTGAGGTTTTGATGAGTCTTCGTTCCGTCCAACTTCGCCATTGAATCAATCCTCCTGGGGTTGCCCAGCCAGAGGACCATCGAACACCACGGGCGCGCCGTCAACCCTTGGTTTGCCGCCCATTTCTCCAACTTCTGGTGGCTGGATGGCGCCCTGCAAGAGCGCCGCGAGGCCCTTGGCTCCGAGCACGGCATAGTCCCGCACGCAGTTGTTGAAGACCACGTGGACCCGCTCGGCGCGTTGCTTGACGTCGCGTACCGCCGGCACCCAGCGACCGAGCTCGCTTGCGGAGTACAGGTAGTCGAAGCGCTCCCAGACCGAGCTGCCTCGCTTCCACCCCTCTCGGTTGTGGCCGTGGAGTCGGAACAACGCGAGCCCGGGCTGAGTCACCAGCGCAGTGGGGGGCACGCCGCCAAGGGGGACGTCGGGCTCGTCGACGATCACGTAGCTCATCCGCTCCCCACGCAGCAGGTCCAGCACGCGTGCTTGGCGCCCGGCCTCGAGCCAGCTGCGGTGGCGAAACTCCACAGACAGCGGCAGCTCACCCAGCTGTTTGCGAAGGGACTCGAGGTGACGCGCATTGCCCCGAGTCGCCTGAAACCACGGCGGGAACTGCAGCATCACGCAGCCGAGACGCCCAGCTCGGGTGAGCGGCTCGAGCTGAGCCAAGAAGCGCCCAACCAGTTCCTCGCGGATAACGTTCGGGAGGTACTTGGGGTAGATGCGCGGCTTTTCCCCCGCGACCTCCGCGAGTGACTTCGCCAGGTCAGCTGGCGCCCGAGCGATGTCGATGGGGTGCCCCGTGAGCACGGGATGGCTCTTGATGTCGAAGCGGAAGCCCTCCGGCGTCCAGTCCACCCAGCGCTGCACCGTCTGAGGCTCGAGCAGCGTGTAGTAGGTCGCGTCCACCTCGACCAGCTGAAACTGAGTCGCGTAGAAGCGCAGCCGATCCTCTGGCGAGTTCTTTCCTCGAGGATAGAATCGATGGCACTTGATCAAGCTGGGGTCCGTCCAGCCAGCGGTGCCAAGCTTCACGCTACCCTCCGACGCGGGCAGCGTCGCGCACTGAGCGAGCCGCTGCGCCTCGACCAGGAGTTCAGTCGGCGCTTCCGGAGGCAGCTTCGGGGTCACCCCTCGCCGTCCCTGGGCGTGGTCGGCCCGGCGCCTCGCGGTCCCAGCCCGGTGGCACCCTGCGGCGCGATCAGCTCCTGCATGCTGACTGCCTGGCCGATACCTCTCTTGACTAGCTCCTCGGCGAGCGCGCGCACCGTGAGCGGGCTGCAGCCCTCGGCCTTGTTGTTCGCGATCACATAGACGACCTTGCCGAGCTTTCGCGCTGCGAGCACCAGCGCCATCACATCGCGGCGCATCCCGGGCTGCGGATCTCTCAAGGCGTCGAAGGGCGCCAGCGTCTCCTTGCGTTTCATGTAGCGCTTTCCCGGGGGAATCATTAGCCGACTCACCGCAGCACCGCCGGCCTCGAGTAAGCCGGGCAAAGCCAACTGCTCACCCACCCGCGGCATGCGCTCCCAGAAGTTGAAGACGTGGCTCACTCCATGTCGCTGAAGCAGCTCGATATACTCGGGTAGCAAGAACTCGCGGTTCCGCAGTTCGATTGCGTACTCGAAGCCTCGAGGGAGGCGACGCAAGAACTCGCCGAGCCTCTGGATGAAGCGCTCATCGCTCGGCAGCTCCGGCTGGTGCAGGGGCATCAGCTCGAAAACCAGAGGCCCCAGGTGGTCGTAAAAATGGCGTTCGAGCGGCCCGAGCACTTCCTGCTCCAGGAGCTCCACGTTGAGAAAGTCGCGGTTCGGCTCCCGCGTGCGAGGATCGACTGCGCTGGTGATCTGCCCGAATACCTTGTGCACGCACTTGAATCCGCGTGGCAACTGCTCGGCGTACTCGCGTAGGTCCTTCTCGACCAGCGGTCGATAGTAGGAGCGGTCGATACCGACTGTCCGAAACAGTGGGTGGCGCGCGTAGCTAGCGAGTCCGTTGCGCTGTAGCTCGCGCTCGCTCGGTTGCCCAGGATAGACGATGCCCGCCCACCCAGGAAACGTCCCAGACGACGTGCCAAAGCGCACCTCGGCCGAGAGCTGCGCCATCAACGCTGCGTCCTCCGATGTATCCAGCGCGGGCGCGTCGTCGGGCGCGTCGAAGAGGCTGAGTTGGCGTCCGCTCACGGTGTGAGCAGGCTACACAATCAAGGCGGCGGGGCGAACACAGGAGCGGGATTGGCAGCGCAGGTTTGCTTCGTGCTCAGCGAAAGGTCCACATCGCAGGGTCCGGTAGGTGCGCCAAGGAGTTGAAACGACTCAGGGAGATCCGCTCTGGCCCCGAGTAGCGCAGCTCGCTGACAGCCGTGTTTTGAACGGCGTACCCGAGCTGCAACGCAGCCTCGTCCCTCACCCCCAAGACCCCCGCAATCAGCGCCCCGATGGCCCCGCCAGAGCTGAACACCAGCACGTTCTGACCGCTGCCTGGCAGTCCGATGATGCTCGAGAGCGCCCCGGCGAGCCGCGCACGGAAGCCCTGCCAGGTCTCGAACGCGCCGGGGTCGAAGGCGCCCCGAGCCCAGAGCGACATCACGCGCTGCAACAACAGCTCAGTGGCCCGCGCCCGCGCTCTGCGATCCGGCGCGCTGGCCACTGCCTGCGCGAGCTGCCCCACACCGGGGTCTGCCTCTAGTGCCGCAGGGAAACATTCCCGCAGTAGAAACTCCCCGGGGTGCTCGTCGAAGGCCGCATCCTCTTCCAGCGCGAGCGCAGGCTCAATGCCCAGCTCCGCCAGGCACTCGACGGCTGTGTCCCGCTGTCGACGCCGTGGCCCGCAGATCACCCGATCCGGGCGCAACCCTTGATTTCGCCAGTAGACTCCGAGCAATCGACCCTGGTGTCGGCCCAGGTCCGAGAGCTCGTCATAGTCCGCGGCCAGGAACGACGCCTGGCCGTGACGGACCAAGTACAGCTGACTCATGCGCGAAGGCTAGCAGTGGCGCGTCAGGCGGAGCCGCCCGTCCCGCCACTGGTGGCGGTACCACCGCTGCTCGACGTGCCACCGCTGCTCGACGTGCCCGCGCCGCCACCCGTGCCGGCGCTAGCCCCGCCAGTGCCCGAACCGCCAGCCGTGCCGCCGCTCGCGCCGCCGGAACCAGAACTCCCCGCGGAACCACCACTGCTCGTGCTGCCACCCGAACCGGAGCTGCCACCGAAGCCGGTGCTACCGCCGCCCGCGTCCATCGTGTTGGGCTGGTCCTGGCACCCCATCCCGAGGTCTACGCCACACGCGCCGCTGGGCTGACAGCAGGGAGTGCCCATGCCCGAGTTGGGGCAGAACACCGGATTGCATCCAGCGTCGGGGACGCCACCGGAGCCTGCGTTGCCCGTGCCTGCGTTCCCGGAGCCGCCGTTGCCCGTGTTCCCGGAGCCACCGGCTGCCGAGCCCCCATTCCCGCCACTCGCACCAGAGCCTGCAGCGCCACCGGTCGTGCCGCCGTCTGGGGTGAAGATACCGGTCTTCTCACTCTCGGCGCAGCTCAGTGCGAGCGCGCCCGTGAGGGCCCAAAATAAGCCAAAGGTGATGCGGGAAGAAGTCTGCGCCACGGTGTCGTGCCTCCAAAGCTCAGGCAACCTTAGCCTGCTTACCGGCCTTACGGCCAGTCCCAACAAACCAGTGTTTGGTTCGAGGGAGCTCGCCGAGGCCCGCAGCGGATCGCCAGCGGGCTCTTCGCCTACTTAAAAGTTAAAGGTTCAACTGTCTACTTATATCGGTCCTCGAGGTCGCCCAGTGATCTGGGTTGCCGCTGCGGCGAAGAAGATTCGGATGTCACCGCAGTCTAGCGCGGCGACGCGTCACGACGGGAGCGTCGCTACGCGACAGCCCCCGTCGACCTGGGTCAACGCAGCGAGCGCTGGTCGGGACACGAGCGAGCCGTCAGCTGCTACGGCGAGCCTTCTCGCGCATCGCGCGGATCCGGAGCCGCAACGCGTTGAGGCGGATGAAGCCTTCAGCGTCCGCCTGGTTGTAGACGTCATCGCGCTCGAAGGTGGCGAACTCCTCGCGGTAGAGAGACTCCGGGCTCTTGCGACCAACGACCTGCACACCACCCTTGTAGAGCTTCAGGCGCACCGTGCCGGTCACCGTCGCCTGAATCGAGTCCATCATGGTCTGCAGCATCTCGCGCTCGGGAGAGAACCACAGCCCGCGATAGACGATCGTGGAGTACTCCGGGATCAAGCCGTCTCGGATGCGCATCTCTTCCCGATCCAGCGTCAGCGACTCCAACGCCCGATGGGCACGCTGGAGCAGGGTGCCGCCGGGAGTCTCGTAGACGCCGCGCGACTTCATGCCCACGAAACGGTTCTCCACGATATCGACGCGCCCAACCCCGTTGGCGCCAGCGATCTGGTTCAGTCGGTCCAGCAAGTCCGCTGGCCCCAGCGCCTCTCCGTCGACAGTGACTGGGGTGCCCCGCTCGAAGCCGATCTCGACATAGGTCGGTTTGTTCGGCGCGTCCTCCGGGTCCACGCTGAGCACGAACATCTCCTTGGGCGGTTCGGACCATGGATCCTCGAGGATCCCTCCCTCAAAGGAGATGTGCAGCAGGTTGCGGTCCATCGAGTAGGGCTTCTCCGCGGTGGCAGTGACCGGCACCCCACGCGCCTTCGCATACTCGATGCAGTCCGTGCGGCTCTTCAGGTCCCACTCTCGCCACGGGGCGATCACCTGGACAGCCGGATCGAAGTGCATGGCGCCGAGCTCGAAGCGCACCTGATCGTTGCCCTTCCCCGTGGCACCGTGGGCGATCGCGTCAGCACCCACGTCGGCGACGGTCTGCATCATGCCTTCGATGATGCAGGGCCGCGCCAGGGACGTGCCGAGGAGGTACTCCCCCTCGTACAGGCAGTTCGCTCGGAACGCGGGGAAGACGAAGTCCCGGACGAAGGCTTCACGCAGGTCGGCCTGAACGTACTGCACGGCGCCTGTCTTGAGCGCCTTCGCCTCCAAACCATCGAGCTCCTCGGCCTGCCCTACGTCGGCGCACCACGCCACCACGTCACAGCCATACGTCTCCTTCAGCCAGAGCAGGATCACGCTGGTATCCAGGCCGCCTGAGTAGGCCAGCACCACCTTCTTCACGTTCTTCTTCATCTCACCTCTCCGTAGCCCGGCGCGCGCTGGGCCGCGAAGACATAACAATTCACGCCCGGGGTGGCGTGCACAAAACAACACTTCCGCGACGCCCCGGTGCTGGAGAGTCCCGCAGCAGTGAGCACAAGCACGAAGCCGCGCAACGATCCGCGTGACTAGCGAGCGCCGGCGCTCAGTGCGTCTTCGATCTGTTCCGGCGACGCCACGCCGGCGAATCGAGCTACCTCGCGACCTCGCCAATCGAGCACCACCATCACCGGAACCTGGTGGATCGCCCCGAACGGGCCCTCGCCCTCGAGCGACGCTTGATCCGCCATCGCGACGGGATAGTTGAGCCCGAGAGAGTCAGCGAAAGCCGTCGCCAGCTCAGCGTACTTGGGCGCCTCGAGCACCACGGCGATCCCGTTGGCGCGTGGTTTGTGCGACCGCAGCACGTCGTCCAGGCGCTTGGCCAGCGCTTGAGACGGCAGATCGAACGTCGTGATGAAGAGCACCGCCGTGGCCCTACCGGCGACCTGCTGGGAGCCGACGTGTCCACCGCTAGGAAGCGGAAAGTCGAAGCGGATCAGCGAGCCGGTGCGCGGCGCCGCACGCGTCGGCTCCACACCGGGTCCGCCGGAGCACGCCAAACTGCCGCCGCCCACCAGCAGCGCCACCGCCCACGCCCATTGCCGCTTCATGCTCTGGGAGGCGGTTGGGAACTCGGCTCGGGTTGTTGTCCGAACAGGTCGGCGAAGATCCTCAGCGCCTCCGGCAGCTCATGGCCCTCGCGCTGATGGGCGATGATGGCGTGGGCGAGTTCGTCGACCACCGACTTGAGCGGCGTCGCCTCCAGGCGCACGCCACCGATGACATCGCCGGCACAGGGTGCCTTCGCACCATCGACAATTGGATCGTGTTTGACCCAGGCGAAGCCCGTGCGCTCACTGTAACTGCAGGCAAGCACCTGGACGAAGTCGAGGTAGAGCGGACTCACGATAGTCGCGACGCGCATCGCACCGCTCATTTCCCCACGCAAACAGCGGAGCGCCCCGCGTGGGCTGGCGGTCTCATCGTCAGGTCCAATCGCCAACTCGATCCGCCTTCTCCGCGCGGATTCCGACTCCACTGACAGCAGGGGCGCGTAGACGGCGATACGAGGCACACTGACACGCAGTGAGTCTTGCTCGAGCACGTCCAACCAGCGATCCCGACCGTCATCGTCCAAAGCTTTGTAGGCCATGGCCGCCGCCAGCGCCGCTTCGGCGTCGCTGGCGAGTGCGTCGAGCCACGCGCACCACGCGTCCACGACACGAGCATCCACCCCCGACCGCGCTGCGGTAGGCAGCGGCGTGGTGTCTGCCGACGAAGGACTACGCCTCGGCAGTCTCACTTCCTCGGGCTCGGGTGCCTTGGGTGGCTCGGCCATAAAAGTCGCTAGAGGTAAACGCTGTGGGAGCGTGCAGGCGCTTGCCCACTCTCGGTACCGCGGCCCGCAAACTCACGTTCGGGGAGCAGTGCCTGGTCAGGCTATAGGCGAAGAGCTTGTGCCTCGCAACGGCCCTCACCAAAGATGCCCGGCCGACGCCAGCCGCGTCGCCTAGCCCCACAACTTGCCCACAGGGCGACGCGGCCCAGAGGCTGGGCCGCTCAGCCCAGGGGCTCCCAGCCGAGCTCTGGAGCCAGATCCATCAGCACCCGATCCAGCTCCTCGATCTGAGAGGGATGGGTTGCGACCACGAGATCGCCTCCGCGCTCAGCGAACACGTGCGCCAGGCCCTCGCTCGCCTCGAGAATCCCCTTCAGATACACGACGTCCCGAGCGCGCACACGAATGCGCCGCGTGAGGAGTTCATCACCGATCAGCGGGGGCACGCCCTTGCCTTGCGCCATGGCTGGCCGTACTACCCTGGAACATGCTGCGCTTCCAGTTGGTTCCGAGCGATCTCGAAGACGACG
>JAUILJ010000415.1 GCA_030433055.1 Polyangia bacterium | reverse complement strand
GACCAAGACGCCAAAGATCTTTCACGGTTACACCAGAGCCCAAACCCATCGCCTTCACATGTATCAAGTCACCTTTTCCGAGCAGAGTCTGCACGAGCTGAATCAGCTCGATCAATTGCTGCAGCTCGAACTCGTCGAGCCGATCAGCAATCCGAAATCCGATGATCTGGAACATCCGGGAGTACTGAGGGTTCAGCTTGAGCACCTTCCGCTTGGCCTGCTGAAAGCCCGAACTATCATCCGCGAGGAAGCGCACAGCCGCTTTGAGGCTCAGCAGGTCCAGGTCCCGGGGGTTGAACTTCAAGCCGTCGTCCAGGTGCCGATCCGCGTCCGCCAGCTCCATGTCGCGGAGGTTGATCCCCGCGAGCACGAAGTGCGCGTTGCCGAGCTTCGGGTTGATCTTGAGCGCCTGGCCCACGAGGCGCGTGGCCTCATCGAAGTCGAGTGCCTGAGCCAGCTTGACGTGCGCCATCCAGACCAGTGCCTCAGGGTGATTGGGTGCTTGATCCAGCACTTCCTTGATCACCTCTTCGGCGTGCCCCGGGTCGTATTTCTCCAGGAAGAGCTCAGCGCGCCAGAGCAGCGTCTGGATGTCCCCTTTCTTGGCGCGCTCGGCCATGTTGAAGGCATCGTTGGCGTCCTGAGGGGCGCGCAGGAGGTGAGCCGCGCGACCAACCATCGCCATGCCGGTGGCGTCACTCTCCACGATCTTGTCGCTGTTGTAGTCCTCGATCAGCGTCATCAACGACGCCTCTGCTTCGCTGCGCTTGCCTTTTTCCAGGAGGATTTCTCCTTGGAGCAAGCGCGCCGCCCGAGCCTCGGGGTCTTTCTCCACCTTCTCCAGCAGCGAGAGGGCTTCGTCGAGCTTGCCTTCGTGGCGCAGCGCCTTGGCGCCCAGCGTCGTGGCCTCTGCCTTGAAGGCCTTGCTCTTGGCAGCTGACTTCGCCGCGGCCACAGCATCATCGTAGCGACCGGTCATCACCAGCAGCTCGGCCAGGCGCGTCTCCGCCTCGGGCTTCTGCTTGCCCACCATTGCCGCGCGCAGGCTTGCCTCGGCGTCGGCGTACTCGCTCTTCAGCAGCAGCTCCTTGCCCTGCTCGAGCGCCTTGGCGGGGTTGCGCGGTGGCTTGGCCGGCTTGTGGGCCTTGCTCGCCGGAGCGGCGGGCTGCGCCTGGGCTCCAGCGCAGGCGCAGGTCGAACCCGCGAGCGCTCCACACACCAGCAGCAGTGAGGCGAGAGGGCGAGAACGGTGGCCTCGGCGGCGCCGAGCCGGCGAGGGAGCGGCCGGCGGTGTGACAGAAACGGACGGATGCATCAGACGCTCGAACACCCCGGAATACTGTCGGAGCTGCGGGGGTGAGGCCAGCGCCGATTCCGCCCCGAGCAGGCTGCTGATTGGCAGGCTGCTTTTCAACACGCCTGCTCGCGGGGCCTGGCGATTGTTACCGCGGCCGTAGCCGCGCTGCGTTGCCTTATGCGATACCCGGCTCGTCATGATCGTCGTCAACACCGAGACCGTCGCTGGCTACCGCATCGAGCGTGTCTTGGGCCTCGTCCAAGGGAACACGGTGCGAGCCAAGAACTTTGGGCGCGACTTCTTGGCAGGGTTGAAGAACATCGTGGGCGGCGAGCTCTCGGAGTACACGGAGCTGCTCACCGAGTCGCGGCAACAGGCGACCCAGCGTATGCTGGATGAAGCCCAGCGCCTGGGAGCGAACGCCGTAATCAATGTTCGCTATTCCACCAGTGCGGTCACCGCGGGCGCCGCGGAGCTCTACGCGTACGGCACCGCCGTGACCCTGATCCCCGAGGGCTGATGGAAGCGCTGATCGGCATCCTGTCGCTCTTGACGCTGATGTTCGTCGGCTGGTTCTGGGGCGCGCGCCGACGGGCCCGCCACCGAGAATCGCTCAGCGCTCGTGAGCAAGCGCTGAAGCACGTGTGCGTGAGCAACTCCAAGCACTACGCCGCCTCTCCACACCACGCACCGCGCTTGATCAACGTGGAGCTGGTGTGGGGGATCGATCGCTTTCAAGCCTTCCTGGGCGCGGTCACCAACTTCTTCGGCGGTGAGCTCACCAGCGTCGCGGAGGTCATGGGACGGGCGCGCCGAGAGGCCCTGTTGCGACTCAAGGCCCAGGCTGAAGCCAGCGGCTATGACGCCCTGGCCAACTTGCGGCTGGAGACCGCCGACATCGGCAACGACCCTCAGCAGCGCGACTTGAAGGTGGCCCTGTTGGGCAGCGCGACGGCCTATCGCCGGCTCCGAGCGGACCGCTAGCAGGCTGCTGATTGGCAGGGTGTCTTTCAACACCCTGCTACAGCTCAATCGGGGCGAGCGGCGATCTGCAGCAGCCGAACGCGGCTACTCACCCCCCAAACCCGATCTTTCGAACCCTGAGGGTCGCTCTGGAGCAGCCGAGTGAGTTGCCGCGCGGCACTACCATTGCGCTCAGCGATCTCCAGCGTGCCGAAGGAATTCACCAGCGCGCAGAGCTCTCCATCGGCCACCTCGGAGTAGGTGCGCACCAGCGGGATGTCGAGGTGATGCACCCTGACGCGGAAGCGCCGCGGCTCCTTCACGGCCTCCGGACAGTACTCCGCGAGCTCCAGGTTGGTGATGCCGTTGCCAAAGTGGTCGACGACCACCACCTCGGCTTCGAAGCCCGTCGCTAGCTTGAGCACCGCCTGGTTTGGTGTGGGGATGACCTCATGGACCTCGGGACCAACCTCGGCGAAGGGCAGGCCGCCCAGGAGCTCCGCTCCCACCGGCGCGAAGAGATCTCGCCCGTGGAAGGTGTGGCTCTGCAGCTCCACACTCAAGCCTGGCGCGTTGACATCGATCTCCCTCACCTCCGCCTGATCGCCGCGGCGCCGGGCCAGCGCCAGCACTTCACCCACCAGGCCGTTGTCGGGAACCACGAAGCAGTGCCCCTGCACACTGACCACCAAGGCGCGCCGCGGGCTGCCCACGCCAGGGTCGACCACCGCCACATGTACGGTACCCCGCGGAAACCAGTGAAAGGCGTGACGAAGATAGAACGCACCCGCCCGCACGTCCTGCGGTGGGATGTGATGGGTCAAATCGACGATGCGGGCCTGGGGCGCCCGTTGCAATACGATGCCATGCATGATCCCGACGAACGGATCGGTGAGCCCGAAGTCGGTCAGCAGCGTCAGCACCCCCGAGCGCTGATTCATGGCGGCGTGGGCTCCTGCTCCGGGAGTGGAGCGCGCCAACGCGTGATGCGCCTCGGAAAGTCCTCCAGCGTGGCTTCACTCGGCGCGCTGAGCCCGCGCCAGGCGGAGCGCAACGCAGCGACCACGTGCGCCTTGAGCCAGGCCGGAGCCCCTTCCTCTGTTTCCTCGCGGCAACGCAATTCGAGGGTCACTTCGCCGCTTGCCTTCGCCAGCCGTGCCTGCCCCTGCCACTCGCGCTCGGGAGTCAAGAGCTCCACTTCGTAGTGCACGTAGCCTTCACTGCTAGGTCGACGGCGCGCTACGAAGCGGCCGCCGGTCGTCGGTCGGGTGGCAGACACGGCAAGACCATAGCACCCCCCGCCAGGCCGTCGCATCAGCTCTGGCGGCGCTGGGAGACCCTAGGCCGCGGGTGACACCGGCCGCGGAACCACGGGACTCAGGCGCTCTTCCAGCACGGCTTGAAGGGCCGCCAGCGCTTGATTGAAGCCACGCAACCGCTCCGCGCGGGTGGACTCCAGCTCCAGGTCTATCAGCAACTTCCGCAGCGGCTCCAGCACCCGGGGCAGCATCCTCTCCCCACGCTCCAGCTGGCCTACGAAGTCGACGTAGGTGAGGCAGCGCGGCGGCACGGCGCCCGGCTCCGACACGGCTTCGCCGATGGCCTGCTGCTGGAGACGAAACACCTGCCGGTCGCCCGCACCGGTGTGCAAGCGGTTGCTCGACAGTTCCCGGATCATGCGATCGAGCTGCTGGACGACCTCGTCCTTGGCATCGCGTGCCCCGAACACCTCTTCGCCGATCTCCAAGCGCAGGATGCGATCCATGAAGAACAAACGCGCGAACAGATACAGCGTCGAGTTCATGTAGTAGCCGTGGGTCATCGACCAGCTGGGAGCGATGTGCTCCTCGCAGTCCTGCGCCAGCGCCACGTGTGCGCCGCGATCGAGGATGTTGTCGAGGCGACGCCGCAGGCTCTTCACCGCATCGAAGGCGTCGTCACCCCAGCGGTCCACCGCCTCGCGTACCCGCTCCCGCCTCCGCATCTCGCCCTGGCTCGCCTGTTCATGATCGAAGCGACTGGTCGCCAGGTCGCTCTCGAGCTGCTTGATGCGCTCCGTGGTGCGGCGGTTGATGAAGTGCTGAGTCAGTGCACTCACCACCACGGCCGTGACAGCGGGGTTGACCAGCGCAGCGATCCACATCGGGTCCATTCGGGCGCGATGATAGTCGGAGTTGTTCACTTCGGGTCGGTGGGTTCCGATCCAGGTCAAATGCCCAGTGATTCGTCACGCTGAACAGCGAAGCCCCCACCGGGTGTGGTGACCCGGAAGTTCGTCGTTCCGTCGCCCCAGGCGGCAGCTCGGCCAGCGGAACCCTGGGTTTCCACCCAAGTTCTGACGCGTGGAAAGAGCTAATGCGGTTTTGCATGAGAAAAAGCGAGTTCTGTAGCGCTCGCTCCAAACTCACATTTGCGACGTCCACTCGCAGGAATGTCAGCGGGTTCCCACTCGCAAATACAGGCAGCAAGCTTCAGCCAGTCGCGCTAGCCTGAGCCGATGCTTGGGACGACACGGGCGCGTACGCGCGCCCTGGGGATGGGGATCGCCAGCGGACTGGCGTTGTTGATCGGCTCCGGTGATGCGCACGCGTTCTCGACGCGCATTCACATCATGATCGCCAACGATATCCGCAAGGAATTGATTGCCGGGGGCGGAGATACCATCGCCCTCAAGCTCAGCGGCTATGACGTCACGCTGAAGGAAGAGGACGCCCGGGCGATCCGGGACAATCCGCTGGAGTTCCGGGCCGGCGCCATCGGCCCCGACAACACCGTGTTCCCGGGGATGACTGACCCCAGCCACGCGCTGCATCAGCAGCCCTACGCCCAGTGCCAGTTGCTGTACGACGAAGCCCTGACTGACGCCGAGCGCGCTTACGCCCTCGGCTGCTTCCTCCACGGGTCCACGGACGCGATCGCGCACCACTACGTGAACTTCATGAGCGGTGAGACCTTCACCCTCACCCCGATCACCGCAGCCAGAGAGTCCTCGTGGGACAACGTGGTGCGCCACATCGTCGCCGAGTCTCAAATCCAGAAGGCTGCATACGAGCAGAGCCCGAGCTCCTTCGGTGCCGGAACCCTCGCTCACACGATTCCCCAGGGATTCGTGCTGAGGACGTACTTCGGTACGAAGAACCCCGTGTGGCTCGCCATGACCGAGCACGCCCGCGCCAAGTTCGACGCCGCCAAAGCGGCGAACCCTAGCGCGTCGTTCGTGGGCGTAGTGAACGCTGCAGAGCTGCCCGCCGCCGATCACCTCGCCCTGGCGCCGTTTTACATCGAGGAGATCGATCGTGAGCGCCTGGACATCCGCCTGGACATCGAGACGCGCATCGCCGAACTCCAGGACACGAGCACGGCAGATGGCTTCGAGCTGGGCGTCAGCGCAGGCAGCGATGGTCAGCTGGGCACCCCCGACGACCAGACCGACTGCGATCTCAGCTGTCCGGTGCTCTACTCCACCTACAAGACTTACGTCGCGCTCTTGACCCCGCGCTACGACGCCAACAATCAGCCGCTCCCGAGCGCGTTCGACAAGCTCAGCGAGAAGCTCCACGACGACCTGTACGGGTTCATGCCCGCATACGCTGAGACGGTGGCTGGGCTCTCCACGGAGCTGAACAGCCCGCTCAGCCCTGGCTCCCCCCAGTTCAGCTTGAGCAAGAGCCGCTTGGCGGTGCTGATGCAGCCGATGAAGGACTGGGCGAACGGCATCACCGCGCTCGACTACGAGACCGTGGCACAGGCTGTCTTGCCCCAGTGGTACCTCGACCTGCAGAGCACTCTCGAGACACTCGGCATCAACATCCCGCCGGCGGATATTATCCGCGCGGTATTTGACCCCATCGTTCAACCGATCAAGGACACGCTCAAAGACAAGGCTATCGACCTCGCTCAGGAGTACGTCGGCACGCTCATCGACGAGCTCGAGGCCAAGGAGGGTGCGGTGCTCAGCGAGTACGACACCCGGCTGGCCGCGGCAGCGGACCCGAGCTTGAATGGTACTGCCCTGGACAACCTCTTCGACTCCGGGCTGTACGCTCACGCCTTCAATATCGCCGCCGTCACCTTCGCGGACCACCGCATGGTCGTGCCGGCGAACGCGGACTCCGGGCCGGCGTCCTTCGACGCCAGCCACACGCCCGCGTGGATGCAGCCCGGCGTGTGCGACTACCTGCGGCCGGCGGTGTTTCCTCTCGGCATCGATACCAACGCGCTGCTCAGCGTGCGCAAGGACGAGGTCGACTACCCGGCGCAGCTGACCGACGACGCGCCCGTCGAGTGCCACAGCGGTAGCCTCAGCAGCTTCGCCCAGAACGCCACCGCGGCGGACTGCGCCGTGATCGACCTGGATGGCCTGGTGATGGATCCAGGTCACCAGGGCTCCGTGAGCCGCGCCTTCCCCCCGAGCCTCTCTGACGCGCCCGCCAACTGCCTGAACCTGGACGTCCCGGGTTTGCCGGACCCGCCGGCGACCGGTGGCGCTGGGGGCAGCGCAGGCACGGCTGGCGCCGGTGGGGACGCTGGTGGCGGAAACGGGGGCAGCTCTGGCGCAGGCGCTAGCGGCGGGTCCTCGGGCAACCAGGCCACGGGGGACAGCGGAGACGACGGTGGCTGTGGCTGCCGAGCGGCAGGCAACGGCGGCTCGCCGCCCTGGTCCGCCGCGCTGCTGCTCGGAGCGGCGCTGGCAGTTTCCGCGCGGCGACGCCGACGGCGCTGAACCGCTCGGCAAGGTTTACGATCCATTCTTGAACGCCGCGATTGGCGGCCCACCAATTGGTGGCGACACAGGCGGCAAAGCGCGGATTTTCGAAGATGGCGGATACGCCAAACACATTGTTGGCTGCATCGCTATTCACAGAGGCCAGCCGGTGCCG
>JAUILJ010000414.1 GCA_030433055.1 Polyangia bacterium | reverse complement strand
GCGGATGGTGCGGTCAGCAACGCCAGCAACGGCGGCTCGGATCTCCCGGACTCAGCAGCAGTGGGCTGCGTGGTGCGCGGCTTCTACAGCCTGAGCTTCCCCAAGCCCGAGAGCGGCATCGTGACCGTCGTGTACCCCATCATGTTCAGCCCTGGTTGATATGTAAGTGAGCTGAAACGCAGCACGGAATCAACGCCGCGGCGCCTCTAGCAGGACCGCGGCGTTGCCCGTTTGTCCTCTCCCCCAAACCAAATCCTGCTGCGGAGAGAGCACGAGCACGCGGTGAACTGCGGATCTCGCGGAGCAACCGCTATGCTTCGCCCCATGACGAAGCGGGGCGACTCCAATCCCGATCTGAGCGACGACGTCCAGACACTGCGCCGGGAACCCAACCAAGGCCTCGGAGGCGATGCACAGCATCACGCCGACGCGCATCGTGCCACCGAGCGCTTGGACGTCGCCAGCCAACCCACCCAGTACGCCGCATCGGAGCGCTTTCCGGATGCCCCGAGGGTGTCCGACTCCGACTCGGCGAACAGCAACAAGACGGTACAGCTGAACGACAACAGCCTCACCGATCAAGGCTTCAGCGAGCGCTACGAGTCGCGCCGCACCCTGGGCGCCGGCGGCATGGGTGAGGTGAAGCTGTGCCACGACTCGCTGATCGGGCGCGACGTCGCGGTCAAGGTGATGCACAGCGGGTTCGGCACGGACTCCGACGCTCGCTCTCGTTTCCTCCGGGAAGCTCGTGTACAGGGCCAGCTGGAGCACCCCAGCGTCGTCCCCGTGTATGACCTGGGGCGCAACGCCCAGGGTGAGCCGTTCTTCACCATGAAACGTGTGAAGGGGCTGACCCTGGAGGAGGTCATCGAGGGACACCGCAACGGCGATCCGGAGGTGGAAGACGCCTACTCCAGGCGGCAGCTGCTGACGGCGCTGTCCCGCGTGTGCCTGGCGGTGGCCTTCGCCCACAGTCGCGGCGTGGTGCACCGGGATCTCAAGCCGTCGAACATCATGCTCGGGGACTACGGCGAGGTGAACGTACTGGACTGGGGCGTGGCCAAGATCCGCGGCGCCGCCGAGATCATCACGCCCACGAGTGACGCAGTGGACGCGCCCGGTGGCACGCAGGCGGGTACCATCCTGGGCACGCCGGGTTTCATGGCGCCTGAACAGGCGCGTGGAGAGATCGACGCCATCGACGAGCGCACCGATGTCTATGCGCTCGGCTGCATCCTGTTCGAGCTGCTGGCGCTCGAACCGATGCACAGCGGCAAGACTCCGCAAGCGCTGCTGGTGAACACCGTGGCAGGCTTTCAGCAAGCGCCGAGCGAGCGCTCCCCTCACCTCAGTATCCCTCCGGAACTGGATGAGATCGTCCTCAAGGCGACCCAGCTCGAGCCGCGCAAGCGCTTCGAGTCCGCGCGCGCCGTGAACGACGCCATCGAGCGCTTCCTGGACGGCGAGCGAGACACCGAGCGACGCCGAGAGCAGGCCCAGCGCCACACGCTGAACGCTCAGCTCGCGCTGGCAAAAGCCACCGCAGGAGGCGCCGACGCCGCCTCGGAGCGCTCGAAGGGCATGCGCGAGCTGTCCACTGCGCTCGCGCTGGATCCGAGCCACGAAGGCGCGATGCACACGCTGATGAAGGTGCTCCTGGATCCGAGCGTGGAGCTCCCACCTGAAGCCGAAGCCGAGCTCCTGGAGGTGAACCGGCGGGATCGCGTCAAGGCGGCGAACGCCAGCTCCGTTGCCTACGCGGCGTGGGCGCTTCTGTTCCCGGTGCTGATCCTGATGGGCGTGAAGAGCTGGGGCCTGATGGTGTTCATGTCGACGACCCTCACGGTGCAGATAGGCATCACGCTGTGGATGGGAGTGACCGGCAATGTTGTCCCCAAGTACATGCGCTGGACCATGCCGACGACATTCTTCGCCGTGGCCAGCCTCTCGGCGATCTTCGGACCTCTGCTGCTGATGCCAGGCGCCGCCGCAGTCAACGCCGCGGTGATGATGGTCAGCCTGCGCGCCAATGCCATCACCCGCCGCGGCATCACCATGGCCGCGATGCTGGCCATCCTGATCCCCACGGCAATGATTACCTTCGGAGCGATCCCGAACCCCTACGTGTTCGAGGACGGGGCGATGAAGATACTACCTCAGGTCGTCCATTTCCCTCCGGAGGCAACCCTCGCGTTGCTATTCTTCACCTCGATGCTCCAGGTGCTGTCGAGCGGCTTCCTCGTGGGGCGCGCTGTCAAGGCGCTGACCGAAGCAGAGCGGCGCATCTTCGCTCAAGCCTGGCGCCTGAGGCAGCTGCTCCCACAGGACGAACGCCCCGCGGGAGCCTGAGCTGCCAAGCGCAGTGTTCGCTCAGAAGCGCTTGAGCACGCCGCCGAAGATGGGACCTGGCACCGAGCCTTGAGTCGGAATGTAGAAGTTGCGTGTCACCTTCTCTCCAATCTCGCGACCATGGGAGTCCTCGATCGCAGTCACCTCCACCGTGTGATTGCCCGGTGCGTCGAAGCCGACGTTGAGCGCGTAGGCGCTCCCGGGAGCGCGCTTGCGGGTGATCGCGTTCCCACCGTCGACCCGGATCCGATAGGTGATGGTGTTCGTGTAGGGCCAGCACGGACGCATCTGGAACTTGATCGTGCGGTAGTAGGGCTTGGTGGCGATGGAGTTGATGTCACCAGCGTACGCCTCGGTCCACACGATGGGCGCCGCCGAGCTCACGCCCCCCAGGGCCGTCTGGTCGAAGTAGATGTGCCGACGGTAGATTTCCCAGGAGTCGCTCCAGTCGAACAAGCCGAGCAGATCCGCTTCCGCGGTGATATCGAAGCCCGCGTCAGCTTCGAAGGACATGGCGGACACGAACTCATTGCTCCCATTGTGGTCTCCATCGCCGCACTGGTTGCCCGCGTAGCCATGGACTTCGGCCTCCACGAAGGGACGCACGCCAACCTGAGCGTGAGCGATCGATGGATCGAAGAGGTACGCGCGCACCGCTGCTTGCGCCCAGGGGCGCGCCTTGAGGTTTGCCTGCACGGTGAAGTCGGGCACCAAGTCCTGAGTATTGATGCCAGCCGCGGTCCAGCTGTTGCAGCCACTAGTCGTGCAGATTGAGGTGAACGCTCCCCAGCCCTTCACGGAGCTATGAAAGTCCGCGTTGCCGGCGGCGCTCGCCTTGAGCCCCATGTCGATCGGCACGTCGAGGCCCACCACGACCGGCACCGCACCCACCCAGAGCACCTGCTTGAAGATCTCGGGGCTCGCGACGTGCTTCTTGAAGTCCCACTCCTTCAGCAGCTTGCCCTTCAGGTCCACGTTGGCGTCGCCGTAGATCTGGCCGTTGAGCAGCAGCTTGCGGAAGCCGAAGCCATACGTCACGCAGATCCCCCGGAACCCTCCGCGCTTCTTCTTGTACTCGAGCTCGATGATGCCGAAGCCACCCATCCCGAGGTGCATGTCGAGGGAACCCTGGAAAGCCCCCGACTCGTCCGCCTTGTGGAGATCCCTGGAGAAATTAAATTCCTTATGGAAAGTTTTCGTCTCAATGGGGTCGCTGCAGCCGCCCATGAGCTTCATCGCGCCCTCCGGCGCGTCCTGCGCCGCGAGCGCCTCCTGCTGCATCGCCTCGAGGGTGGCCTTGTGCAGGTAGTACACGGGCTCCGGCTCAGTGACGACGATCTGGTTCGTGGTGTCTACCGCTTGGACCTGGGCTGACTGCACACCGGTCTTCAGCTGGGTCGCCGTCCCGACGACCTCCGGTGACGCGTCCTGCATCTCCGCGAGGATCTCAGCCTTGATGCTCGCCAGACCGATCGGCGCGTTCTGAACGCCCGTCTCGCCGCGCACGATGATCAAGCGTTCGTCTTTCAGGACGCGCGCCGCTCCGCTCTCGGGATCTTTCGAGGTGCCGCTGACCGAGATCTCCTGCCAGCCATCTCCCGAGGCGACCTCCTCGACCGCGTATCCGCTCAGCGGTGCCAGCGGCAAATCGCTGTCGAGGCCCGACGGGAGCTGATCATCGGGGACCTGGTCCATCACCTGGTCAGCGTAGGACGGTGGGGCGACACTGCCGCCGCCGGTCGCCGGCGCCATCGTTCCACTGCTGGCGCTACCGCTCGACGTTCCTCCCGTCTTCGCCGGCGACATCTGCATCAATCCTTGCCCCGAGGAATCAGTCTCGGCAGCCGGTTCCGGCTCCTCATCAGCGGAGTCCACCGCGCAACCTGCCAAGCCAACGCTGGTAGCCACCACACAGCCAGCGCTCAGGCTACGCATCCAGGCGCCCGACCGAGACATCCCAACCGACTCCCGAGCGCGCTGAGCGCGCGCCCCAACCCATGAACCGCGTTTCGTCATGGCCGCCGCGCCTGCAGGTGTGGTGCCAATCCACACAGGCACCCTCAACGACGCCTTCTCCGCCCTATTTTGCGGTCCGAGTTATTTCCAGCGGGATTTCGGTCAATTGACGCCGCCGTGGCGCAACGCTGCATGCAACCGTCAGTTCACAGTCGACAGTCACCCAGCTGGAGCTTGATGTCCTTGCCCGGCTCCGCACACTCCCAGCGCACGCCTTTCATCGCATCGGTCGCGCACTTCACGAACTCCTCGACTCCATCCTGCGTGGTCACGTCCAGCGACACGGCGACATCGTCCGCGTCCTTCGCCGCCTTGACCGTCAGCGTCCCACACACGCTCTTCACATCCTCCCGGCAACGCTTGACCAGATCCTCCAGGCTGCTCTGAACGGCGGCTGGGCTGCAAGCGACTGCCGGACTGCTGACCGGCGTCAGGCTCCCCTTGAGCGGCGGTGGCTCCTTCGGAGCGCTCACCTCGCTCTTCTTCGCCTCGTCCAGCCCTTCCTTCGGGGGGTGAGGCGCGTCTTTTTGCGCGCCAGCGCCCGCTTGCCCATCAGCCGTTTCCGCGGGGACCGTAGGCTGCTCGGGCGCCGGGTCGGCGCCCGCCTGCGAAGTGTTTGCGCCCGGAGGCGGCGCGCCAGCGCACGCACCGAGAAAGGTCAGAAGGAGCAAGCCAGGGAGTCTCGAAGTCACGGATTGCTTCGGTGAGCGAAGCTGCGTGGGGATTCAAGCGGCGTGGAGACGCGGGGGTTAAACCGCGAGAATTGCTTGGATATGCCGCTCAGAGTCGCCGGGCTTGGAGTCAGTGTCCACGTCCTGGCAGTCCAGCGCTTTCCGGCCTTCGTCGCACTCGTCGCGGAAGCCGTTGGGAGCGCAGCGGAAAGGCGGACCGCTGTCGAGTCACCTTGGAGGGCCCTCCGTCCGCTCACCGGACAGAACGGGGTACCCAGGCGGCACCCACTGTGGACGTATCTTGAGGGTCTCCAGATCGTAGTACGCATAGCGGATGCAGAGCGACTCTGATGCTCCATGGTACGCGTCGTAGGCCCAGGCAAACCCGGCGCCACGGCAGAAAAACACGACTACCAAGGTTCGCCGACCAGAGCGACTGGAGCCGATGTACTGACGCCCATAGGATGCGACCCCGGGGTCCATTCCAGCGAAGTCAGCCTCAAACGCCGCTGCCTCCTGATCCGAAGGAGTCCACGCTTCACGATACCCGGCAGCTGTGGCGCGCTCACCGGGCACCACGAACGCGCTCGTCCGCGGTAGAAGAAGCGGGAAAGGCACCCGTTGAACGTCGGATCGCTCGGAGTGTCGCTCACACCCAACGAGTAGAATCCCGCACAAGGCCAGTCGCAGCATCGATCCGTACTGTGCGTCTTGCCGTCATTCCGGAGCTACCGGTTTCGACCTCGAGCAGTCAACGCGCGCACAAGACCAACAGGGCAGCGCCCTTCGACGCTGCCCCGCGGTCTCCACTCACCCGTCGAGCGCTAGCGTGGGCCGCCCTGGGCGCAGAAGCCGTTGATGCACTCGTTGGTCTTGTCGCAGCAGTCCGCTGCGGTCTCGCACTTTTCTTGGACCTGAGAGCAGGAGCCTCCGGGCGGCTCGTTCGAGCACTCCAGAGCGCCGGTGCTGGAGTTCGGCTGGCAGTAGCCGTTGCAGCACTGGTCGCCGGACTCACAGCTGGACCCGTCCGAGCGGCAGGGATCGAGCACCCAGAAGCCGCGGGAGTTGCCTGCCAGCAGCTCCTGACCCGGGAGGTAGAAGGCCGGGTGGCTGGCGTCCGTGCCTGGCGCAGCGCTCAGGTCCACGGCGGCCACCCACAGCTTCTTGGTGGTGATGTTGGCCTTCAGATCCGCCCACCGTGGGTCGGAACAGAAGGGCGGAATCGTCGCCACATTGCCGTACAAGCGTCGGCTGGTGAAGACGACCCAAGCGTAACCACCCCCAGGTATGGGGTTTACCGTGGGCTCGTAGTTGTAGTTCGCGTCGTCGCTGTGGGTGCGGTCAATGCTTGCGACTTCCTTGCCATCCGCGTCGCAGGTAATGCTGCTGCCCGTCGCGAGTGATGGCAGGTAGCCCACGCCGTTCAGCTTATCCAGGTGCGTGACGCTGGCGTTGCCGTCCAGATTCGTCCACCAGATCTGCGCACGAGCGCCGCGGCGGGTTCTGAGATCTGCGCCTTGATCATCAGCGACCGTCGCCCCGTCTTTGTTTGGAGCTGGGGTTGTTTGCCAGTGATACACAAGCGACTTGTTGTCCGGCAGGAACGCGCCCCAGCCGGGACGCTGAGTCATCGGCCCACCGGTGTCATCCGCCACAACGCGACGGTTGGAGAACGTCAACGTCGACTGATCGAAGTCCATCACCACCAGCTGCTGCCCTGTTCCTCCGCCGGGGTTCATCACAACCAGGTTTCCGTCGGGAGAGAACGCCGGCGTGCCTACGTTGGCATCGGTGATACCAGTGGCTGCGAGGGGCGAAGCAGCGCCGGGTAGAGGCAGGAGGCTGCCATTCGGCGCTAGCGCCATCGATCCATCTGGATAGATGCCCGGGAACTCAGCCCCAAGCCCCATCGGGGTCTCAGTCGCTCCAGTTGGGGTGAGATCATACGCAGAACTGATCGCGCTGTTGTCGCCGTGCTGAGTCACGAGTCTTGAACCATTCGCGGCAACCGAATGACATACGCGACACTGGGATGTGTTGCCCGTCGCGCCGGCGACCAGCTTGGGAGCGGAGTCACCGACCTTGATCGAGAGCGTCGCGCCTCCGAAGGTGACGCCG
>JAUILJ010000413.1 GCA_030433055.1 Polyangia bacterium | reverse complement strand
GGGGGGGGGGGTGGGGGAGCCGCCGGAGGCGGGGGAGGCGGCGGCGCGGCCTGAGGTGGCATTGGCGGCGGCGCGGGGGGCCCGGAGCGCATGGGCGCTGGGGGCGGCGGCGGCGCGGGCGGCCCAGGGGCACGGCCCGTGGGCGGCGGAGGCACGCGGCTCGGCCCGGGTGGTGGCGGTGGCGGCGGCGGCGCTGCACTCGGCGGTGGCGGCGGTGGCGCTCCAGGAGGTGGCGGCGGCGGCGCACGACGCGATGCAGCCGGGGGCGGGACGCTCCGCGACGGGGGCGGTGGGGGCGCCTTGGAGCTGCGCGGCGGCGGAGGCGGCGCGGCTGATGGCGAAGGCCCCGGGGGCGGTGGCGCTGCGGCGGCCGTCGGTTGCCCCGCGGAATAGCCGCGCTGACGCGCGTACTGCTTCATCGCGTCGTTTATCAGGTAGTCGACGGAGCATTCGAGCTCCTGTGCCATCTGTTCAAACCTGATCCAGAGGGCATCGCGGCACTGGAAGGAGCGAGGCGTCTTCTTGTTGGGATCCGTCATGCTTGACACCTAAAGCTTTATTGCTTGGGCAGGTGGGGGGTCGAGAGCTTACTCATTCTTTGTTGTCTTCCGCCTGTTTTTTCGCCTCTTCCTGCTTCTTGCGCGCCTCTTCTTCCTTCTTTTTGTCTGCCTCGGTGCGCGTCTCCATCGAAGGCTTCACGCAGTACCGAACGAACTCCCCCACGTTCGATACTTCCTTAACTTCGCTCTTGTCGCCCTTGTCACCGACGGGGACCTCGCACTTCCACTCGCAGTCGTCCGCCTTGCAGCTCGGCACCCGCGTAGAGTCCTGCTCGTACGGAGTGACCTTGCTCAGCTGATCCTTTGTTCCGTATTTGCCGTAGTATGCGAGCGCGCTCAGGCGCACCGATGGCGCGTAGTTCGCGGCGGCGTACTTGTCGGCCAGATCTTCGCCTTTCGCGCTGCCCTTCAACTCGCCCATGCGCACGCCGTAGAGCGCTGGCTCCGATATCGACATGCCCTTGTCGTTGCGGGCGAGCTTGGTCATGAACTCGTCGAGCTGGCTCTGATCGCTCATGCGGAGCGCGAGATCTGCCGCTACCCAACGCAGCTTCCAGTCGTCGGCCTTGAACAGTTCGTACAGCTTGTCGATGACCAGCTTGCGCGGCATCTCGCCGATGCGCTGGAGCGCGACCGATCGGATGGTGTTGGAGGTATCCGGGGCGGAGGCGAGCTTCATCACGACCTCGAGCTGCTCCGGGCGGTCCTTGTCGAGGTGACCAGCGAGCGCGGCGAGCGCGGTGGCGCGGCGCTTCTCCAGCTTGCCTTCCTTGTCCTCGCGGGACGCGTACTCGAGCAGGTAGTCGACGACTGGCTTGCCACCGACTTCCTTCATCGAGCTGAAGGTGCGCAGGAGCTCCTCTTCTTGGTAGGCCTCGAGCTGACCCGCGAGCTGTTCCTTGGTGACGTTCTTCAAGCCAGAGGCTTTGTTGGCAGCGTCGACCGCGGCTTCTTTCTGCTTCTTCCAGCGCTCGCTCTCGATCTCTTTGGCGATCTTCACCAGCGCCGTGCTCGCCGCGAGCTTCGTCTGGGGGTCGCCCAGCTCAGCAACCAGGCTCGCCATGTTGCTGATGCGCTTGGCACCAGGAACCATCAGCTTGGGCAGCTCCTTCACGCCGTTCGCACCGAGCGTACGCAGCACTTGCTCCATGCCAGACATCTGGGTGGTGTTGTCCAGGCGGTTGGCGAAATCAGCCATCGCCCACTCTGCCAGGGCGCTCTTGATGTCGGCGCGCAGCTTCTCGTCACCGATCAGATCTTTGTCTTCGTAGGTCAGCAGAGCGTACGCCGCGTCCTTGTAGGGATAGGAAGTATCGGGAGGCGCCGGCTGACCCGCCTGAGCCTGCGGCGGAGGCTTGCGGATCTCTGCGACGAGCTGCGGAACCATCTTGGAGACGACCTCCTTGCGATCGTCTGCGGGCATGTTGGTCAGCGCTTCGAGCAGGCCATCGCAGTTGGGCACATCGGCGCAGGTGATGCCGACCCGCTTTCCCCCGCGAGGCTTCATCCGCACCAGAGTCATCGCCGCCTCGACCCGGAGCTCGAGCGGGTACTTGTCGTGGGTGAGCACGGCAACCAGCTTGATCGGACCCTGCTTGGTGCGGCCCCAGCGGTGCACGTCGTCAGCGGTGGTTCGACACCCCGTGGTGATGAAGACGGAGGCGAGGGTCGCCGTGAGCATCCCAGCTGCAGCGGTTCTCCGCGCGTAAAGGCGCCATACCATTGGTTTACCTATCTTCTCCCCAACCCGTCGGTTGCCCGCCTGCTAAGCGGGAGACGCCTCGCAACCCTCTCCGTATCCGCGGGAGAACGCTACGAGGCTGATGTGGCGAGAGACCCGTTCATCGGGCCCTGCCGCGTCAAATAGTAGCCTTCGCTTTTGCCGTGACTCAAGCAGACGACCAAGTGCGTCCGCGCGTCCTGATCTTCTACCTGGCTCACGCGCACGCAGGCTAGCAGCGCGAGCGTCCTTCCCTGCCATTTTGTGGCCTCTCGGGGCGGCTCCGTGGTTCTTTTGAGCGTCTACCCAGCAGCGCCTGCAAGCGTCGGATGGCTTATCGAAGTGCGCTCGCATCCCAAAACGACGACTCGCTGAAAACCCTAGCAGGAGCTTTCCTGGTAGGTCGATGTGCGCTAGTGTAGGCAAAGGTAATCCTCAATGGGTGCAAGGCTTTTCACTCCCAGGCGAGCTGTCGCAGGCGCAGACGAACCGGACTCGGTCGCGGTGGGCAGGGTCTCCGGAGGGAGCCCAGAGCCGCTGCGCAAGGGACGCGAGGCTGCAGCGCTCCTGCTCTTTGCGGTGGCGGTGTTCCTCTGCCTGGCGCTGGCGAGCCTGCGCACGGACCCCATGGATCCGGCGCTCCAGGGCACGGACTGGATGGGACCCGTCGGCGCGTTCGTGGCGGGCGTTCTGGTTCGCGCCTTTGGGTTGGTTGCCTGGTTTGCGCCGATCGAGTTGGCGCTGCTGAGCGCTCCGCTGTTCACCAAGCGCGCGAACCGGGCGAACGCGCTGCGGCTGGCGGGGGATCTGGTGGTGGCGATCATCCTGTCGTCGCTGGTCCAGGTGGTCGCCCCGGAGCTACTGGCGTTCGGGCGAGCCCCAGCCGCGGGGAACGTCGGGCTGCTGTTTGGCGAGCTGATGCGCGCCATGTTCAGCACGTTGGGGTCCTTCCTGGTCGGAACGACTGTCGTGGGCCTGATCCTGATTGGCCGCAGCTCCTTCTCCTTCATCGAGGTGTGCCAGAAGGCCATGGCGCTGGGACGCTGGCTCATGGTGCGTTTCCGTGTGGCAGGAGATCGCCTTGGCGTGGCGTGGCAGCAGGCTCAGGAGATCCGCCGGCAGAAGAAGGCTGAGGCTGCCGAAGCCAAGCTGCCACACATCACCGGAAAGCCGAGCGACGAAGCGATCATCGCGCATCTGACCGATGACGACTCCGACTGGTCACCCCTCGAGGCGACGGGCGAGCCACCGCTCGCCATGAGCGAACAGCTGAAGCAAGGCTTCCAGCTTCGTGCGCAGCTCGACAGTGTGGCAGACGGCAGCTCTGCGCCCGCGCCGAAGGTAGAGTCACCTGCCACAACCACCAAGGCGCCCCCCACAGCGAAGACGCCAACGCCCTCCCTGGCAGACGCGGTGCTGGGGGGTGCTGATGACGAAGATGTTTCCCCGCGAAAGCGCACGAAGCGGGACAAGCGCAAGCTGGAGGCACCGGAGCCGGAGCAGCCCGACGAGACGCTGCTCGAGGCAGTCGAGGAGCCCACGCCGGAGCGCCTCACCCCCAAGAAAACCGCGGGAAAGCCGGCCAAGGCGTCCAGCGACGGGCAAAGCCTTGGGCCTACCATCATCGACACCAAGCCCCAGCAGCAGACCGAGAAGGCGCGCCGTGTCGCGAAGAAGAAGGCGGGAACCTACCAGCTGCCTTCGACCGAGCTGCTGGCGGCGCCACCACCCACGGTCAAAGAGGTAGACAAGGGCGCGGTGCTCGAGCTCGCCGACCGCCTGGAGAAGACGTTGTCGGACTACGGCGTCACCGGCAAGGTCGAGGAGATCCACCCGGGGCCGACCGTCACCACTTACGAGGTGGCTCCGCAGGCTGGCACCAAGGTGAGCAAGGTCGCCGGGCTCAGCGACGACCTCGCCCTGGGGCTGAGCCGCAAGGTGCGCATCATCGCGCCCATCCCGGGCAAGAGCCGCATCGGCTTCGAGCTCCCCAATGACGAGCGCGTGCCGGTGAACTTGCGTGAGCTGATCGAGGACAAGCGCTTCGCCAAGCTGGCGGAGAAGGCGCCGCTGCCGGTCGTGCTGGGACGTGACATCGTCGGCGCACCTTTCTATGCGGATTTGGCCAGCATGCCCCACGTGATCGTCGCTGGCGCGACGGGCGCAGGCAAGAGCGTCGGCCTGAACGTGATGCTCACGAGCATCCTGTATCATCGCTCCCCCGAGGAGCTGCGCATGTTGATGATCGACCCGAAGGTGGTCGAACTCGCCCCCTTCGATGGCATCCCGCACCTGCTCCTGCCCGTCGTCACGGACATGAAGCAGGCGGCCACGGCGCTCAAGTGGGCCGTCGACGAGATGGAACGCCGCTATCAGCTGTTCGCGAACGCGGGCACGAAGAACATCGGCACCTACAACCGCTACGTCGATCGGGTCAGGAGCGGCGACATCAAGCTGCCCAAGGCTGAGACCGTCAGCGCGCTGGACGCCTCAGGTGAGGAAGTACAAATCCCTGCGGCAAAAGATGGCGACGACGGACTGCAGCTACCAGACCGTCTGCCGTTCATCGTGATCGTGATCGATGAGTTCGCGGACCTGATGATGCAGCAGGGCAAAGACGTAGAGGCCTCCGTCGCGCGCCTGGCGCAGAAAGCGCGCGCAGCAGGCATGCACGTCGTCTTGGCGACCCAGCGGCCGAGCGTCGACGTCATCACCGGCATGATCAAAGCCAACTTCCCCACGCGCATCGCATTCCGCGTCGCGCAGAAGGTGGACAGCCGGACCATCCTCGACGAGATGGGGGCCGAGGTGTTGCTCGGCAAGGGTGACATGCTGGTGAAGATGAATGGTGCCAACGACACGCGCCGCGTGCAGTGCCCGTTCATCAGCGAAGAGGAAGTGGACGCGCTGGCCGACCACTGCCGCTCGCAGGGCGAGCCGACCTATCAAGACGAGATCTTGAAGGCTTCGGAGGAGGAAGCCTCCGAGGAGGAGAACTCCGAGCCCACCGACGCGCGCTACGACGAGGCGGTGCGCATCGTCGCCGAGACCCAGCGCTGCTCTACCTCATGGCTTCAGCGCAAGATGACGATCGGGTATAACCGCGCGGCAAAGATCGTCGAGATGATGG
This sequence comes from Polyangia bacterium, assembly GCA_030433055.1. GTDB lineage: Bacteria > Myxococcota_A > Polyangia > Polyangiales > Polyangiaceae > JAHBVY01. The sequence goes on along the minus strand of JAUILJ010000413.1, from coordinate 1,746 downwards.
AAAAGCAGGGCATCGTCGGTCCGCCAAACGGCGCCAAGGACCGCGAGATCTTGATCTCGAACCACTGACCCAGCCCCTGGTTCATTCCCTCGAGCAGGGGGTGAGGCACGCTGGTTGGCCACCGCCGCCCAGCGCGCTCCGGCGTGCGTGGACTACGCCGCTGCCGCTGGCTCCGGGCCCTTGCGCCCCAGGTTGACCAGCACCGAGAACACAGCGCCGGTCGCGAACATGATCAAGCTGTAGATCGCCGGCGGAATGCCCGCCTCGGCGTTCTTGAGGATCTCGCCGGTGACGAAGAGTGCGGTGGTGCCGTTCTGGATCCCGACCTCGATGCCGATGGTCACCGACTGCTCACGGGGGAGCCGCAGCCCCTTGGAGACGAAGAAGCCCAGGAGCAGGGCGGAGACGTTGAGCGCGAGGCAGCTCAGTCCCGCCTGCGCGAAGAAGCCGGGGAGCTGGTCCCATTTTTCCGCAAGGATACTTGCGATGACCAGCCCGAGCACCAGTAGCGACAGGTACTTGAAGGGTGTCTCGCAGCGTATCGCGAACCGAGTCGCTCGCCTGCGGACGAACATGCCGAGGCCGACCGGCACGATGGTGATCACGAGGAGGCTCGCGATGGTCTTGCCCATCGGCAGCTTGATCGCCTGCTCGGCGGTCATGAAGTGGTCGAGGGCGGGCGCGAGCAGCAGCGGGAGGCTGAACGGAGTGATCAGGCTGACCACAGCGGTCAACGTGATCGAAAGCGCGATGTCGCCCTTCGACAGGTAGCTGATCATGTTCGACGTGGTCCCGCCGGGGCTGAGCGCGAGCACGAACAGGCCGACAGCCATCGCGCCCGTCAAGCCGAATAGCTTGATAACGCCTAGACCTAGCAGGGGTAGCAGGACCATCTGCAGGCCTATCCCCACGGCAACTGGCTTTGGCTTCTTCGCCACGCGGCTGAAGTCAGCTGGCACCAGGGACAGGCCCATGCCGAGCATGACGATGAACAGCGCTACCGGCAGACCAACTTTTACGAGCAGACTCGATTCCATGACCCTCCAGAGGTGCCCGGCTTCTCATCCACCCTCAGTTGCGGAGGCAGCGCACCCCGTCAGAGGCAGCCGAGCGGCCGAATGCTAACAGCTGTTTGGCTATCGCCAGCGGCCAAGTTGCCGAGCCCGCGCAGAGCCATGTTCCCCGCAGACCAGCCTGAGTCTTGGCTGAATGCATCAGCGCACGCTGAGGCAGAGAAAAATTCGACCCCACACGGAAAATGCCAGCGACTGCAGTCCGGTCGGCTGAAATCTCGGCTCTCACCCCACCACAAGGGCCTACACGCTTGCCCGGACGCCGCACCCACCACGTATGATGAGCGCCCTCTCCGCAGGTTCCGATGACTTCGAGGTTGCTGGCGTTCGAGATCCCCGAGCCGCGGGAAGATGATGACGATGACGTCGCTTGGGCGCTGCAGACGGCTGGCGTGCAATGGAACCGTGAAGCGTATGCGGACACCATCGTGTGGCTGCGTCGAGCGGAGGAGTTCGCGAAGGGCGTGGGCGCCCTCGAGCGAGCGAGCCAGTTCGATCAGGTAGCCCAGCGCATCGCCAACGACATGGCGGATCTGGCTGCGAGCGAGGAGGAGACGGACATCATCACGTCGGCCCCGAAGCTCGAAGCCTTCGCCGACGTGCGGCCGCACCAGAGCTCAGGAGACATCGAGGTCGACGTCGTGATCTCGGACCCGGTAGCGAGTCCCTCACC
>JAUILJ010000412.1 GCA_030433055.1 Polyangia bacterium | reverse complement strand
CCAGCTCGAGCGGGCCAAGGTGCAGCAAGGCAAGCTTTACCGCGCGGCAGAGCTGCTCGCTGGAGCGACCACCGAGGCGGAGGTCATCGAGCACGGTGTGTCCAGCGCTCGGGAGTTCGCGAGCTTCGACTTCGCCGCGGTCACGCTCTACGACAAGGCCAACGCAGAGCACGAGATCTGCGCGGTGAGCGGTAGCGGAGCCGACGAGTTGGTGGGCCGCCGCTTTCGTCACAACGCGGGGTTGGTGGGCATGGTGGTGGAGAATCACCACCCGCTGCCGTATCGGGGACAGTACGACCCCAAGCGCCAGGTCGTGTTCAGCAAGCGCTTGAATCCGCCGAGCATGCCGTCGCTCCTGGTGCTGCCGTTGCTGGTGCACGACAAGGCGCTGGGCACCCTGGTGCTCGGTTCGAGTCAGCGAGGCGCGTTCGGAGACGACGCCCGCACCACCCTGGAGGTGCTCGCGAGCCACGTCGCCGTGAGCCTAGCCAACGCGCGCATGGTCAAGCGCCTGGAGGAGCTGGCGACGACCGACGGCCTGACGGGGCTGCTCAACAAGCGCGCGTTGATCGACACCGCCGGGCACATGATCCGCTCTGCCGCGCGCTTCGAGAAGCCAGTGAGTGTGCTGGTGTGTGACATCGATCACTTCAAGAAGGTGAACGACACCTACGGTCACGACGTAGGCGACGTGGTGATCAAGGGGCTGGGTACGATCCTCAAGCGTCAGAAGCGCGACACGGATGCCGTCGGTCGCTTCGGCGGAGAGGAGTTCGTCGTGGTGTGCGAGGAGACGGATAGCGCGGGAGCGATCCTGCTCGCCGAGCGCGTGCGCACCGAGCTGGAGGGCACCACGTTCCATGCGAACGGCCACGCGGTGCGCTGCACCTGCTCCGTAGGCGTCGCGACCTTCCCCGTCGCAGGGCGGGATTGGGAGGCCTTGTTCAAAGCCACCGACGAGGCGCTCTACGCCTCCAAGCGCGGCGGCCGCAACCGCGTCACAGCGTGGAATCCTCGCCTGAGCGGCGCGAGCGCGGCTTAGATCCATACGGCAATATTTATTGAGAGCGCTGAGGAGCAGCGGGGAGCGCTACGGCTTCTCCAGCCCACAGCTCTTGCGCTTTTCCGCCGCCTTCTCGCTGCATTCTTGTGCGAGTTCGCTCACGGATTTGTGGGTGATCTCGTTCATCCACGTCTTGCGAAACACCTTTTGCTCGACACCCGCGGCAGGGGCTTTCTGCTTGGCGTCACAGGCGTCCAGGACTTCGAGGTAGTCCTTGCACTCGGCGACCTTGTCAGGGCCGCCCGCGGCCTTCGCCTGGTCACAGGCGACGACGCCTGCGCACAGCGCGAACGCCAACGAACAACGAACGAGTAGCTGGGTGGTATTCATGCTTCGACCGTAGCCCCCGAGCGGAACTCCGATCCTGAGCGGAACCTCAAGAGTAGCTAAATCCCCCTCCTCCAAGCGCCCACGGTTCCGCCCTGAGGCAATGGGGCGCAGCCCCGAGCCGCACCTCCCACGAGCGCGACGGCAGCCGCCTGAAACGCGAAGCTTCTAGGCCCTATTGAGGCAATGGGGCGCAGCCCCGCGCCGAGCCTCCCACGAGCGCGAAGGCAGCCGCCTGAAACGCGAAGCGCCTAGCCCTATTGAGGCAATGGGGCGCAGCCCCGAGCCGAGCCTAGCGCCTGCTTCATGAGGCAATGGGGCGCAGCCCCGAGCCGAGCCTAGTGCGCGAACCCGGAACAAGCCCCCCGCCCACCAGCCTCCCAATGCCTTGTGTCTCCCCGAGGCAATGGGGCGCAGCCCCGCGCCGCACCTCTCACTGCCGTGAAGAACCGGACGCCTCACCCGTGAAGCGCCTAAGCCCCCGTGGAGGCAATGGGGCGCAGCCCCGAGCCGAGCCGTAAGGCGCTGGAGTCGCCGGACGGCTCGAGCCTTGAAGCGCCGCTAGTCACTTTACCCCTGGAAAAGCGAGGGAGTTGTGGAGGCGGCGGAACGGCCCGCAGGGTTCGGGCGCAGAGGTGGGTGAGCGTAGTCTCTCTGAGGCCGATCATGCGGTGGGCCCTCACGAGGCTCTTCGCCAGAAGGTGAAACCGTCCGGTATCCAGCGTTCGAAACGCAGGCCGAGACTCGCACAACGACGCCACGATGCCTTGGCTAGCGACCCCCATTCAAGCCCGAACCAGGAGGGTCGTGGGAGCCGCCGCGCTCTACGACTGAGCCCTGCTTGGCGACTGAGCCCCAATGGGCTACAGACAGCCGTCCATGGCTTTTCAGCTCTACGATACGCGTCAGAAGCAGCAGGTCGACTTCGTGCCCCTCGAGGCGGGGAAGGTCAAGATCTACAACTGCGGACCGACGGTGTATTCAACGGCGCACATCGGCAATTTCCGCTCGTTCGTGTTCGCTGACTTGCTGCGACGCTACTTCGAGTACCGGAACTTCGAGGTCACCCAGGTGATGAATATCACCGATGTGGGGCACCTGACCGAGGACGATCGCGCGGACGCGGGGGGTGAGGACAAACTCCAAAAGACCGCCCGCGAGCTCGGCTGGGATCCCTTCAAAGTTGCTCGGCACTTCGAAGACGGCTTTCACTCGGATCGTGTTGCCCTGGGGATACAAAACGCGCACCAGTACCCGCGGGCTACCGAGCACATCCCGGACATGCTCGTTCAGGTCCAGCAGCTGCTCGATCGTGGCCACGCCTACATCCCCGAAGGCACCGGCGAGGTGTACTACGACATCTCGAGCTTCCCGGAGTACGGCAAGCTCAGCGGCAAGGTCACCGAGGACCTGGAGGCTGGCGCACGCGTCGAGGTCAACACCGTGAAGCGCCACCCCGCGGACTTCGCGCTGTGGAAGACCGATGAAGGGCACTTGATGCAGTGGGATCCTCACGCGGACAGCACCTGGGAGGGCTACCCAGGGGCTCGCCCCAAGCTAGACCCGCGGATCAACCGGGGCTTCCCTGGCTGGCACATCGAGTGCAGCGCCATGAGTGCTCGTTACCTCGGGGATACATTCGACATCCATACGGGTGGTGAAGACAACATCTTCCCTCACCACGAGTGCGAGATCGCCCAGGCTCGGGGCGCGACGGATGGGCAGTTCTCCCGCTACTGGATGCACGCTCGTCACCTACTGGTGAACAACAAGAAGATGAGCAAGCGCGAGGGTACGCTTTACACCCTCGAAGATCTCAAGGCGAAGGGCTACACCGCCAAGGAGATCCGCTATCTGCTGCTCTCGAATCACTATCGCCAGCCGATGAACTTCACCTTGGAGGGGCTGGACGCCGCGCGCGCTTCCATCGGTCGCCTTCAGAACGCTCGAGACCTCTTGGTCGAGCGAGAGGGACTGAGCGAGCCCTCGAAGGCTACGGACGTGAACGAAGCGATCTCAAAGCTCGAGTCCGGCTTTGGTGAGAGCCTCGACGACGACTTGAACACTGCGAACGCCCTCGCCGCCGTCTTCGAGTTCGTGAACACGGTCAACCGTCTGCAGCCGACCGGCGCGGAGGCCGCGCAGGCACTCGCTGCGCTCGATCGCGCGGATCACGTGCTCGGGGTGCTCAGCAAAGAGAGCAAGAGCGGGACCATCAGCAAGGCTGAGCTGGACGGCGAGCTCGATCAGGCTCCCAGCCCAGACCGAGCCAAGGAGCTGCTCGCCCAGCAGAGCCTGTCACCCGCAGAGCTCCGCCAGGTCGCCTTGGCGCGCCACGCAGCGCGCAAGGACAAGGACTGGCCTACCGCCGACGCCATCCGTGACGGGCTGAAAGCCCTGGGTGTGCTGTTCGAGGACACGCCTCAAGGGGTCCGCTACAAGCTGCCTTGAGTCGACGGTCCCTCGCGCGCCCCTGAAGCGGCACCTCACGCTTTGTCGTGATCGACGCGCGCGAGCTGGTGCTCCACGAAGCGACGCAGCTCCCCCTGGTCGAAAGGCTTCTCCAGGTAGCCTGCGTGTAGTTCCGTAAGGAACTGGGAGCCCGCTTCCGAGAACGCGCCCCCTGTCATGAACGCGACGCGGTCGACGTACCTCGGTAGGGTCGCCCGGATGCGGTTCATGACCTCCATGCCGCTCATCTGCGGCATCATCAGGTCGCAGAGCACCAGGTCGAAGTGGCTCCCCGCCATCAGCGCTAGTCCCTCTGGGCCCGTCTGCGCCAGGGTCACGTCGTGCTGCTGGGCCAAGCCCCGCCTGATCGCTCTCCCCACGTCGGGTTCGTCGTCGATGATCAGGATACTGCGCCGGACTCCGCTGGAGACCTCTGGCGGCGCCGGAGACTCGAGCGTTTCCGGGTGAGCGAGGCTTGCCGGCAGCTGAACGATGATGCACGTGCCGGCGCCTTCGACCGATGTGACCCGGATGTGCCCACCGTGCTCGTCGATGATCTTGCGACAGATCGAGAGACCGAGCCCTAGCCCTCCAGCGCTCTGTTTCGTCGAGAAGAACGGGTCGAAGAGCTTTCGCATCTCCTTCTTGCTGATGCCCGCGCCAGTGTCGCAAATCTCCACCTCGATCCAGCCCTTCGTCTGTCGGGTGGAGATCTCGATCCGGTTCTCTTCTGCGTTGCCGGGTTCGATGGCCTGCGCGGCGTTCAGCAGCAGGTTCACGAAGACCTGAACGATGCGCGAGCATTCCGCGCGGAGATTCGGGAGGTCCTCCCGGGTGCGCACGACCTCTGCCCGATGCCGGGTTTCGTTGGCGGTCATCGTAAGCGCAGTATCCACAGCCTGGTTGATGTCGCAGGCGGTGCGCCCTTCGGAATGCGGGTTGGCCAACGTGCGCAAGTCGCGCACGATGTTGCTCACCCTCGCGGCTCCGGCCTTTGCCTCCCTCAGCGCCTCGAGCGCCTCCTCCACGGCGCCAGGCTCATAGTCCCCAGACAGACTCTGGAGCGCGTGATCGACGTTGGCGATCACGAACGTCATGGGGTTGTTCACTTCATGCGCTACGCCTGCTGCCATGACGCCAACCGAGGCCATACGTTCACTCAGGTTGAGTTGTTGCTGGATGTCCCTGAGTTCGGTGATGTCGCGCACGAGCACCACGCAGCCTCGCGTCCCATGGGGCACGCAGCGCCCCTCGTACAGCATCACGCCGTCGGCTGAAGGGACGTCGAACTCCCAGAGCCGGATCCTGCCTTCGATTCGTGCCTTCTGGGCCTGAGCTCGGACGCCGCCCGCCTCGATCAAAGCCTCTGACAACGCGCTATGGATTTGAGGTCGCGGGTTGACCACCTCGCCCGAGTCGTCCACCAGCCATACATGGTCAGGGATCGCCGTCAGGACCTCCTGGAGCTCGGCGCGACTGTCGGCGAGGGCTTGTTCGTATTCGGTGAGCGTTGCCAGTTCTTCGGTGAGACGTCGATTGCGCTCCAGCAGCTCGTCGGAGACCAGCTGCAGCGACCGCGCGACGAGATCGTGCTCGGAGTCGGCCTGTGAGTACGCCGCCTCGATGAGGTCGAGCAGCTTCTTGAAGGCGGGGTCGTTGGGAGGGTCCCCGCCCTCATAAGCTCGCTGCAGCTGGCGGCGCAGGAGGCGGTGCATTCAGGGCTCTGAGAGAAGTGTGACAGTCATCGTCTGGTTGTGAAGCGCCTCACCTGGTCGCGTGTGACAAATCTCGCCGTTGGCGTAGAAGCCTGAGACTCTGCATCCTGTCGGAAGCGCCTCGGCCACCGCCTCCAGCTCTTCCTCGGCTTCCTGAGCCATCAGGAGCCTGCGCCCCACGCAGCTCACGAGGAGCGCAAGCTCTGGAGCGCCCCCGTGGTGTTTCAGCGCTCGTTCGGTCGCCAGGGCCGCTCCATCCACCAACCGCGGCGTACTGGCGAACATGAAGCGGGCCAGATGACCTTCGGGCATGTCTCCAGCGAAGCGCATGGCGCGTTCGCCTTCATCGATGCCGAGGATGGTGCGTACGACCTCCGGGCTCGACTCCCGTTGAGCCCGAACGCTCAACGGAAACCTGAGGGCCGTCGCCGGTAGACCCGAGGCGTGGGGCCCCAGGTAGTCACGATAGAGCTCGAGCGCGGAGCGCCCGTCGAGCTCGAACAGCAGGTTGCCGGTGGCCCGGGTGATGAGTCGCTCAGGACCAAACGCGCTCCAGCCACCCGCGAGACCGCAGCCAACCCGCAGGCTCGGTCCGTAAAACCCGACCGCGCAGAGCCCCTGCTCCCGTGGTTCGCCGCCGGTCATGATCAGCGTGTTGGCGAACGCCGCGCCGTCAGCCGCGAGCCCTCCGCTCACCGGGACACCAGGGGGCAGGTCACGCGCCAGTCCGCGAACGACCTCGCTACCATTGACCTGAAGCCCGTTGGAGAGCAAGAACAGCAGGCGCAAATCCTCCGCCGCGAGCTGATGCCCCAGGGAAACGCCTGCGTCAAAGGCCGTGGCATGCTCACCGAGCTCGACGGCCGCGACTCTCAGCTGGGTGTCTCGGAAACGGACCGCTGTGAGGACGACATCTTCGTCGGCGACCCGCGCGCCTCGCACGCTCCCCCCGCTCGACGCGCCAATCACCGGCACGTCGCCGAACCGCTGACTCAGCGCCGACCGCGCGTCAGCTTGGCGCAACCTGCTGTAGGGGCCGAACGCCAGCACGAGTTGTGGCTCGAAGCTCAGGCGGTCATGGTCGACGAACCCGCGTAGCGGATCCCAGGTGATGTGTGCGACTTCCAATCCACTCTCCTCGCCCGTGGCCCTCGCTGATACGGAGAACTCGGTGCCCCATGTCCAGCGACGCCTCGAGGGGTCGCTGTGGTGGGTAGCACTTCTGAGTCTCCCTCAGATCCAGGTCGACGGAAAGGAGCTTCGCCCGCGGGAACCCAAGCTGGTCTGCGGCAGTAGTCCCGAGCTGCAGTCCTCCTGAGCTGCAGTAGTCCTGAGCTGCAGTCCTCCTGAGCTGCAGTAGTCCTGAGCTGCAGTCCTCCTGAGCTGCAGTAGTCCTGAGCGGCAGTAGTCCCGAGCTGCAGTCCTCCTGAGCTGCAGTCCTACCGTGGGGTAGGTGCGCTCCCGTTGGTTAGCGAGACTGAAGCGCCGAGCGCCTGGCGCACAGCACGCCGCGGGCACGGTGGTTGTCTAATGGCAGGGTGTTTTTCAACACCCTGCTACTGAGGTGAATCTGTGATTCGCTGAACAAGTCGATGCAGACAGGA
>JAUILJ010000411.1 GCA_030433055.1 Polyangia bacterium | reverse complement strand
CATACGCTATGAGTAAGCAAAGAATCGTTCGGATATGTATCACTTTTGTCTCCTTTTGGCCTTATGTGAGGAGGGACCAGCTCGTTGTGTCGATGGACGCCAGGGCAGCGTCTTCGGGGAAAGTGGCGCTGTTCGGCATGAACGACGATGTCCAAGTTGACAGGCCTTGTGAAGATATCGTTGCTCAAGCCTCGGAAATCCAGCCTGGATATCGGGGTGGCGACTTCTCCGTGCGAGCGCTGCACAATCGTGACTTGCGCTGAGGTGACATGCCTGCCGACGCGCTGTCCACAGCTTGCATTGTCCCACAAAGTCCTGCGACCTTTTGTGATGGTTGCGCAACATTTGACAGCTCTTGAGGTGGAGTCTTCGCTGGCCAGCTCGATCGCCAACGCCCCCTGCCCAACCGCCGGGAGCACGAGCTCGGGCTCCAGGGTCTCCGTGATGCGATCCAGCAAGCCGAGACGGGCGAGCCCCGCCCGCGCGAGCAAGATCGCTTCTACTTCGCCCTCCTGGCACTTGCGCAGACGGGTGTCCACGTTGCCACGAAGCGGCACTATCACCAGATCGGGTCTCCACGCGGAAATCTGAATCGAGCGACGCAGGGATGAAGTGCCCACCTTCGCTCCGCTCGGCAGGTCCGCGAGCGGCTTCCCGCTGCGGGTCACGGCGACGTCCCGAGGATCTTCGCGCAGCGGAACGCAGCCGATTTCCAGCCCAGGCGCGAGCTCGGCGGGGACATCCTTCATCGAGTGGACGGCCAGCTGCGCTTGCCCCGCAAGAATGGCCTCCTCAATCTCCTTGATGAACAGGCCCTTGCCACCGATCTGGCTCAGCGCTCGATCCTGGATGCGGTCACCGGTGGTGGTCACGTGGAGCTCGTCGCACTTCACTCCGGGCCGGGCTGCTTCGAGCGCTCGCATCCACGCCCGAGACTGCGCCAAAGCAAGTTGGCTCTTCCGCGTGGCGACAATCAGGGTCTGGCTCATTCGTCTTCAGTCGCACGACTATCAGGAGCCTGCAACGGCTCTTCCGCGTCCAGGGCATCCCCTAGGTCGAACAACTCTCGGGCGCCGACCACCAGCTCTTCGAGCCGGGCGCCATCGTCTCCAGCCGTGGCGGCTTCACGCAGCCGCTGGCTTGGGGTGTGGAGCAGTTTGTTCAACGCAGCATCCAGCATGCGCTCCACGGCGCGCCGCTCGGCTTCTCCCAGGTGCTTGAGCTTGCCCTTGAATGAGCGCTCGAGCTCCTGCGTCAACACACCGCCGAAGCTCGCCCGCATGGCGACGATGAGCGGCGTGACCTGGGCGGCTTCCGCCCAGCGATCGTAGCCGCGCACTGCGTCCTTGATGATCTCCTCGGCGCGCTCTGCCTCCTTCTGGCGAGCGTTCTGTGTCTCGGCGACCACGCGCGAGAAGTCGTCGACGTTGTACACGAATGCGTTGTCGATGGTCTCGCAGTTCGGGTCGATATCGCGCGGAACCGCTAGGTCGATGAAGAACAGGCTACGGCCCTTGCGCGGTCGTCGAATCGACTTCACCAGGTCCCGCGTCACGATGTACTCCGGTGCGCTGGTGCTGGAGATCACCACGTCCGCGGCGATCAGGGACTCGGACAGTTGATCCCAGGTTCTCCCCTCACCCCCAACCCGGTCGCAGAGAGCCTGGACGCGTTCCGGTGTGCGCCCGACCACGAGGATACGGGAGCCGCTCTGGCGTAGCAGCTTCGCCACCGTCTCCGCCATTTCGCCTGAACCGATCAAGGTGACGGTGCGCTTGGAGAGATCTCCGAAGATCTGCTTGGTCAGGTCCACCGCGACGCTCGGCACGCTCACCATGCCCCCGCCGATATTCGTTTCCGTGCGAACACGCTTCGCCGCGCGAAGTGCTCGAGGTAGCACCTGCCTCAGGTGGACGCCCACGGTGCCAGTGGACTGTGCGACCTCGAACGCCTCCTTCACCTGCCCTAGGATCTGCGGCTCACCGAGCACGAGAGAGTCCAGCGACGACGCCACGCGGAACAGGTGCCGGACAGCGTCCGCACCAAGGTAGGAGTAGAGGTGAGGCTCAATCCCAGGCGCCCGGCTGCCCAGGAGCGTCTGGACGCTGCGCGCGGCGGCCTCCGCATCGGCACCTCGCGCCACTGCCGCGACCACCTCGAGGCGATTGCAAGTGGACACGATCATCGCCTCACCCAGCACAGGCGACCCACACAGCGCCTCGAGGACCTCCGGGAGATCGTCCTTCGAGATGGCGAGCTTCTCGCGCACCGCGATCGGCGCGGTGCGGTGGGAAATCCCGACGACGACGATCAAAGCGCACCTCGGGCCGCGCTCACCACGTACAGCACGATCACCAACACCAGACCGCCGACACCTACCAGCGTGCCGTACGCCGCGCGTTTGCCCCGCCAGCCCGCAACGGCTCTCATCACCAACACCCCAGCGACCACGAGCCAGGTCACATAAGCCAGCCCCGCGCGAATCACCTGGGTGGAGGACTCGGCGGAGAGCGAAGTCGCGAACGCTGCGCCACTGACGATGCCCAGGGTGAGCAACAGAAACCCGGCAACCAGCAGCCGATGCTCGGTGGTATCCAGGGTGTCCAGCGCAGGCATGCGTCCGACGCTACCCAGGCGGCGCTTGTCCTTCAGCCGCCGTTGCTGAAGCAAGTAGAACGCCGCCGCGGCTCCCGCCATCAGGAAGAAGCCAAAGCCAAGCAGGTTCGCGGTGACGTGGAGCGCCAGGAGGGAGCGTGGGACTTCCTCCGTTGGGCTGCCTGCGCGAACGAACTGCGCGCCCACCATGAACGCCAACCCGAGGGGTGCAACGATGGCGCCCATCGCGTTGATGCGCAGCCGCACGCGGAGCGCCAGATACACCCAGCTGGCGATGAGCGCCGATGCGCTCAACGCGAACTGGAGCGATTCCACGGGGCAAACGTTGGTGAGCAGGCTGGCGCCGACGATGTGCGCCGCGTGGGCAACGCTGGCCAGGGCCAGGACCCCGGGCGCTCCCTTGGTGCTCGGCGCGGCCTCGACGCGACCGAGGTCGACGAGGAACAGCGTGGCTGCAACGGAGTACAGCACGACGCCCACATAGAAGGAGATGCTGGCAATCCAGCTCATGAGTTCACTCGAGGTTTCGCACCAGAAAGCTGGCCAGCAAATCTTCGTCGCTCGCCGGCTGAGCACCCGGCCGGATCCCGCCGGAGTGCGCTTCGGCGTCAGCTAGCGCTCGCCGGCGCTCGCGGCCAGTGATGTGCGCGACGAAACTTCCGATCGGCAGCCCAAGCCACCCGGGCACGACCTCGTAAGCGTTCTCGCCCAGGATCAGCGACGTCTCGAAGAGCTCACCGCCCGCGGCTTCCAGCGCGCCGCGTTCCTTGACCTTGCCCACCAAATTGTAGCGATCCTGGGAACCGGTGACTTCTCCGAGCACGCGCACGCCCTCGGTGATGTCGTAGCGACGCCCCTCGGCCTTGATCACCAGCTCGCGACCGCTGAAATCCACCCGATCATCGGCGATCCACTCGTCGAGCGCTGCTTGAGGGAAGAAGACGCGATTGTAGGCCATGGAAAACAGACGCTCAGAATACACTTTCCCGACCTTCCCGGGCGATCTCTAGCAGCTTTGGAGCACAAGACTGCCACGCTGAGTTGAACCCGCTCTACCCTGCGCGCTCTACCCTGCGCGCTCTACTCTGTGGGCTCTAATCTGCGTGGTCTGCCCGGCACGCTCGGTTCATCAGGTCCGGAGCAAACTGCAGACGCGAGCCCGCGGGGCAAGGCGAAGTGGGCCTTGCGTGGCGAGCCGCCGTCGGGCACACCCCTGCGCACATGACTCCCGGGCTACGCGCAGTGTACGACGAGCTCGTCGCGCGTGCGGTGAGCGAGACTTGGGAAGCCGAGGCCAGGCGGCTACGCAACGAGCTCAGCGAACACTGCGGGCGATTCGATCGGGATCATCCGGCGGCGGCCGCCCGAGACGCTGCGTCGATGGAATACGCGTTGTTGGATGGGGGGCTCGCCGCACGTATCGCAGACGGCCTGGAGGATCCTGGGGAGCGGGCCGAGGCAGCCCAGATCGCGCGCGCGGTCCAGGGGATCCTGGTGTTCCGCGAGGTCGATGGCCTGCTGGTTGCTGACGATCTGTGGACCGGGGCTTGCTGGTGGATCGCACCTCAAGACGACGTGGGCCGCGACGTTCGGCTCCAGCTCCCCGACTCCCCAGTCGCGCAGTGTTACCTCGTCGTTCAGGAGTCAGGGTGCGTGGTTCTGCCCGGCGTGACGTTTCACCCGGCAGACGCGCTGGCGCCCATCCGCGCGACCCTCGATCGAGCCCGGGAGCTGGGTCTGAAGAGCGCTCGCACGCGGCTGGCGCTGCTCAAGATGGAACACAGCTGGCAAACCCTGAGCCGGGTCAAGGTAGGCTACGCCTATCGCCCCGACGCTCTGGGTTCCGCCTAGTCGAATTTCGCGGCGCCTAGAAGCCCTTGCGAGCGACGGCACGGTCACCCGGAACCATCTCCCGATGTGAGACGGTCACCAGCGCCACCGAGCTATCCTCGCGCGTGCGCAGGATGCGCAGCTCCCCAATAATTTCCTCAGGGAATTTCTTTTCGTCACCTTCGAGCGGTGTGCGTTCGATCTCGACGTCGTCGGTAACGTCTTGACGCACGCGATCGCGGGCCATGGTGGTCGCTGTCTTGAGCGAGCGACGCCAGGAGTCTCCTCTGCGCACGACGAACAGGCGGTTGCCTGCCTTCAGGCCATCCTTCGACCCCTTGTCGATGAAGACCACCTGGTTTTGAGCCATGAAGACGTGGGGATAGACGCTGGTCAGAATGCGCGCCCAGACATCGGTGTCGTTGCGCTTGGGAGGGACGACATCGAAGCGCCGCCCCACTGGGCCAAGCTTCATACCCCGCTCGATCACATCCAGGGATTCGACGATCTTACCTCGAGCGATCCGGGTCTTGGGATCCCACTGCTCGATCTTCACGCTGCCCTTGATGGCGACGATGGACCCCTTGGGCTTGCGCGCCCCCGGCACCTTGCGAGGCTGGCGCACTTCGTTGAACAGCGTCAGCAACTGCCCCAGGCGGAGGTCCACGCCGGGCCGCATGATCATGTAGACGTGGTTGCCCTCGGCGAGCAGCATCTGATCTTCCCGAGCACCCACGAGCTGGCCCCAGACGTCGCGTTTCGGATCGTCGATGTAACCCTGGTCGCGCAGGAAGATGGTGTCGCGCGGAACCTGCGCGCGGCGATCGATGAACGTGCCGTCGTGGCTGATGGGGACAGGCCCTCCGCCGTCGAGCCGCATGCGGAGCTGATCGCCTGGGTAGATCCAGTGAGGGTTCTGGATCTGCGGGTTGTAGCTCCAGAGCTTGGGCCACATGTATGGGTTGCGGTAGTAGTGCGAACTCAGGTCCCACAGCGTGTCGCCGCGCTTGACGACATGCAGTTGCGGTACGGACATCGCGCGATTCCCTGTAATCGCTTCCGCCCCTTCTCTTCCACGGACGACGCCACCCCCGCCTCCGCGCGGCATGAGGTCGAAGCCGTCGCTCGAACGGGAGATGTCGCTGCTGGCGTGACTGCTCGATGGCAGGTGCCCCTCCAGATCGGTACCCGCAGCGGGATAGCCCGGAGGCGGGAGCGACGAGGTGGTCGTGGTGGTCGACGCAGGAGGCGTGACTGTGATGGTGGTGGTCTCCTCCCCACCGTCGTCCTGGGCTGCAGCGTTCACGGCATACAGAGAGGAGCCAGTGCCCCCGAGCAGCAGCAAGCTCGCGAGGTGAACGAGTCGCCTGGAGCCTCGCTTCGTCGATTGGCTCATGTGTCGTCTTCCCATGGCGAATTCCCAGTTGGCGCGTGCGAACGATGCACGCGAGCACCGTGGAGCATCATCTACCGCCGTCCTTCAGTCTGACCCACGGAGCTCGCGTCCGCCTGTCCGCCAAAGCCGGTCTCGTCCGCCGGCGGTTCCGGGGCCTCGGGCACCAAGCGAACGGTCTTCAGCCGCGGACGTTCCTCGGCTTCTGGCTCGGCCGCCACCTCAGCCGCGGTGACCCGTTCGTGGCGTTGTGCCTCCATGGCCATCAGGCGCTCCTCCAGGTGGTCCTGGCTGCCTTGCAACTGGGTCACTTGCTCCCGCAGCTCACTGACCTGCTTCTTCAAGGCGTCGGAGCCTCCTCCACAGGCCATCGCCGTCAGCGCCAACCCGAGCGCAGGGACCCGCAAGACCCAACGCCGAGAACGACGGTTCCAGCGGTTGAAAACGGGAAGTTGCGCGCGCAGGTCGAGAAAGGTCCACATGGCACTCCCATCGTAGGTTTGGCCAGTGAACTCGGCCCACTTTCCTGCGCTAGGGGTCGCGCTGGTCCGCCAGGGCGATGGGTGCTCCCCGGCGCCGACCCCGTCCGCCAGCAGGCGACGTGTGCGCACTTGTTTTCGCGTTTCCTAAACAAAACGCGAGCTTGCAGGATTGGCGGGAGTTGGTGGAACGCCGCGGACCACTGGACTGCCGCGCCGCGCAAAGCTAGCTTCAAAGGCCGTGGGGTTACGCCGCAAACATCCAGGTCGCAGGCGCCGCAAGCGCCGGTTGGATCTGAAGAAGACGCTCTTCGTATTGCCGAACGCGATCACGTTGGGGAGCATCTTCTGCGGCTTCAACGCGATCCTGATCGTCTCCACCGGCTCCCCGAGCGGCGCTGACTTCTACAAGGCGGCGATGCTGCTCATCTTCGCCATGTTCTTCGACTTGCTCGACGGCCGCGTCGCCCGCATGACGAAGACTCAGAGCGCCTTCGGACTTCAGATCGACTCCCTCGCTGACATCGTCAGCTTAAAATGTGCCCCTTCTAGAACTCCGAGACATGTGCACACTAAAAATAAAATTAATCTCATCAATCCTCCAGGGAAATATGTTCATAAAGTGGTCTTTTATTCTCTCTGAACTCCCCATCAATCCTTTGTTTATTCATAATTGATACTTAGTTCATATAAATGAATCCCCTCGCATTTTATGATAATAGTCATTTGAAAAAAAGCTTTTTCAATGAATTCATACTTCTTTTAATTTTTTTTTCACAAGCTCGAAAAAAAGATTTATTAAACCCCCTTTCACCATTAATTTGAATGTTAATCGACTCTACTTAAACTTTTTAG
>JAUILJ010000410.1 GCA_030433055.1 Polyangia bacterium | reverse complement strand
TGAAGCCGCCGCCTTGCGCAAGCGCGCCCAGCACAATCGTCACGTACAAGGTCGCCGCGGGCGCCACATTCAACGTAGACGGCAGCAGCGACGCGTTGAAGGCAACTTGCGCGGCGGCGGCGAGCGCGTAGCTCGCGAGGAGCGCGCCGAGCGTGCTCGCCTCGCTCTTGAAGTGCGCGTGCCACACGCTGAAAAGAAAGCGGCCCGCCGTCTGCACCGGTATGCTCGACGCTCGCCAGTTTGGCATGCACATACGGCGCGGCCTTCTCGGCTGCCCACATGCGGTCCTTGGGATCGGCATCCTCGTCACGCAGCACGTCGAGCAGCTCTTGCTCCAGCGGGCTCGCACCTTCGTCCGACCAGTGGCGCATCAGCCCTGCCCCCCGGCGCGCAGCCAAGCGCCCTCCCGCGCCCTGAGCCGCGCGAGTTCCTTACGGAAAGCGGCGCGAGCGAGTCGCAGGCGCGAGTGCACGGTGCCTAGAGGGATTTCCAGGCGCTCGGCCACCTCCTGGCTACTCAGTCCTTCGAGCTCGAAACACACGAACACCGCGCGCTGCTCGAGAGGCATGCTGAGCAGGATCCGCTGCGCCAGCGCTCTCAGCCCGAGCTTTTCGTCATCAGCGTTCTGCAAGGGGTCGCTCTGCTCTTCTTCGGGGTGCTCCAGTGACTCCCAGCGCTGACTAGCTCGGCGCCGTCGGTCGCTCGCAACCCGCATGCAGATCCCATAGAGCCATGTCTCGACGCGAGAGCGACCCTCGAATTCTTCTAGCTTGCGATGCACCACCACGAACACGTCCTGAACCGCATCGGGCAAATCGCGCTCCGGTACACCCAGGCGCGCCAAGAAACGCCACACCTGCCGGAAGTGCTCCTGATAGATGCGCTCGAATTTCACACGCAATCCATGAGTGGTCCTGGTTTCGGATCTGCATCACCCAATCGACAATGTCCGCTCGTTTTCCAAGTAAGCGAGCTAGAAGTGGGCCCCAAGCTCGAGGCCAATCATGGGATTGAGGCGATAGGTCGTGAAGGCATCGCCCTCGACGTTGGCCACGGTGATGCGCTCCTTGGTGAGCGCCAGCAGGCCCATTGCCGTGAGCCCCAGCTCCCAGTGCTCGCCAAGCGCACCCCGAAAGCGCGCACCAAAGCTCAGCCCCGGTTGCCAGCGCGCCACGCTCGAGTTGCGATCATAGCCGCTGCCCGTCGCCGACAGCCGCGCGACCCAACCTCCGCCACAGAGCCCGAGGAGATCGAACAAGACGTAGCAGGCCTCGCTGCCCATCCCGAGCCACCACAACCGAACCTGGCCTGGACCGTAGGCCCTCGTGTATCCCGGGCCGTACGCGAACCAGGAGCTGATCTCCACCGGGCCGGTAAAGCGAGCGTAGGCTCCGACGAAGGGCAACGGCGGCAAGACGCCTCCGATCCCGAGGCTGGCCCCAAACCGCGGCCTCCACGCGCCTCCACGTGGATCCTCGGGGATCCGTTGTTCTGGAATGGATTTGGTCCCAGGGAGTGAGGCGCGCCGTCCCTGCGCCGCGGCATCCACGAGCACCAACATGCTCAGCCCCACGGCCCTGCCAAGCTCTGCGCACCCGCTGCCGTCCCCTTCCAGGCTGCGCACTCGCCCGGCGGAGTCCCTGATCTCCGCATCGTAGCGATCGCCCCAAGGGCGAAACTGCACCACGAAGTCCCCGAAGCCGGAGCTCGGAGAGCCTGCTTCCGCCGGTCGCAGCCGCAGCTCGCCGTCTCCAGCCTCCAGCTCCGCAACGAGCCGCGCGGCGTTCGGGCACTCAGGGGGGCCGATCACCTGCAGACTGGGCAATCGCGAGCGATCCCCGGGCAACAGCTCCGGCGCTCCTTGCCCCGCGGCAACATTGCCCGCCGCGCGTCCCTCAACTGCGCCGCCATCAGCTGCGCCGCCATCAGCTGCGCCGCCATCAGCTGCCCCGCCATCAGCTCCGTCCCCAGCGGCCGTGCTCGCCTCGGCGTTGCCCCCGTCAGCCGCTCCCAGCTGCCCCGGAGCGCGGTCGGCTGCGCCCGCATCCGGCTGCGCGAGCGCCACCTGACCGGCGCTCGCGAGCAGCAGCCACAGCGCCCACGGCAGGCAACGTTGCCTCATGCACCGCCCCCCGTCTGCAGCCGCCAGAGCGCTGCGTAGGCGCCCGCGCGCTGCAACAGCTCCTCGTGGGTGCCTTGCTCCACGATCCGCCCGGCATCCAGCACGAGGATGCGATCCGCGTGACGCACGGTGGACAGCCGGTGGGCTACGACGATCAGCGTGCGGTCCTTGGCAGCGCGCTCGAGGGAGCGCTGAATCGCAGCTTCGGTCTCGTTATCGACGGCGCTCGTCGCTTCATCCAGCACCAGGATCGGCGGGTCCCGATACAGCGCGCGGGCCAGCGCTACGCGCTGGCGCTGCCCTCCGGACAGCTGCAGCCCGCGCTCGCCGACCTGAGCCTCGTATCCGTCGGGCAACGCTTCAATGAAGGCGTGGGCCTCCGCCGCGCGGGCCGCCGCGCGCACGCGCTCAAGGTCTGGCTCGGGCTCCCCATAGGCGATGTTCTCGAGTAGACTGCCATCGGTCAGGAAGGGATCTTGAGCCACGTAGCCGATCGCGCGCCGCAGCGCCTTGACATCGAGGGCCTGAACGTCCTCACCATCAACGCACACGCGTCCCGCGGACGGTGTCTCGAAGCGCAAGAGCAACTTGAGCAAGGTACTCTTCCCGCTGCCAGTGGCTCCAACGAGCCCTAGCGTCTGACCCGCGGGCGCCTCCAGGTCCACGTCATGGAGCACCGGGATCTCGTCGTAGGCGAACTCGATGTGCTCGAAGCTGACTGCGCCGCGCACCGGCTCGGGCAGGCTCGCGGTCACGTCACTGGGCGGCAGCGGGACCTGCAACAGGTCATCCACGCGCTGCACCGAGGTCATCGCCCGCTGGTACAGATCCGTCATGTCGGCCAGCCGTGTGAGCGGCCAGAGGAGCCGTTGAGTCAGGTACACCAGCGCGGAGTAGCTCCCAACTCCCAGCTCGCCACTCAGGGCGAGGCGCCCGCCGTAGAGCAGCGTGGCGACGAAGCCCGCGAGGATCGCGATGCGGATCACGGGTGTGATCGCCGCGGCCACACGGATCGCATCAGAGTTGCGCGCGCGGTACTGCTCGGAGCTGTGCATCAGCTGCTGGGCCTCGAACGTTTCCGCGGTGTATGCCTGGATCGTGGGCATGCCGAGCAAGTTGTTGTTCAGGCGATGAGACACTCCCGACGCCGCCTCGCGTGCAGCGGCGTAGCGCGGCGCCAAGCGCCGCAAGAACCAGAAGGCGCCAAGCAGGATCAGCGGTACCGGAAGGAGCGCCAGCACCGCGAGGCTCGGTGTGAGCGCGAAGAAGACCGCCCCAACCATCAGGCTCGAACAAGCCACCTGAATCAGATCGTGAGCGCCGTTGTTCACGAAGCGCTCGATCTGATTGATGTCCTCATTGAGTACCGCCATCACGCGCCCCGTACGCAGGCGCGTCAGCACGGCGGGTTGCAGCCGCTGCAAGTGGCCATAGGTCTCGAGGCGCAGCGCGTGTTGCAGGTTCTGCGCGAGATTGCGCCACTTCAAGTTGGCGCAGTACTCCGTGAGCGACTCACAACCCCAGACCGCGACCGTCAGCAAGGTGAGGACGATGAGCTGCTGAGTCGGGTCGCTCAAGCCAACGCGAGCCAGAAATGACTCGCGTCGGTTCACGACGACATCGACCGCCACGCCGATCAGCAACTCTGGCAGCACATCGAAGAACTTGTTCAGAACCGAGAACAGCGCCCCCGCGCCGATCTGGCCACGCCACTGCTGAGCGTGATTGAGGAGTCGTTTGAGGGGGTGCATGCGGAACTCGAAAAGAAAGATGGATGTGGACGGCTCTGCGCGACCACTCACGGGATGTAGCGCAGGGAATCGAGCGCTGTCTGCGGCGAATCTCCGATTCGCGAAACTTCTGGCAGCGCCGCTCCGTGTGGCGCTTCCAACCAGGTCGAGCGGAAGTTCGAAACTTGAGACAGGATTGGGAGGAACGTATGCGTACTTGGCTCATCTTAGGCGTCTGTGCTGGCCTCGCGGCTTGCGATATCAACTCGAGTGAAGTGGGCGGCGTCAACGACCAGGTGGGCAACACCGGCGGCGCCGCGGGGAGCGGCAGCGCCGGCTCCGCGGGGAGCAGCGGGAGCGGCGCAACCTCCGGGAGCGGCGGGAGCGGCGCGACCTCCGGGAGCGGCGGAAACGCTGGCGCGGGAGGCCTCTATTGCGACGACGTCGCGGGGGACCTGCGAGCGTTCGCCGCGGCCAACAACACCTGCGAGGTGCGAGAAGACTGTCGTGACATCACGCCGCTGTGCTTGTTGCCCGACGTGTGTGAACAGAACCTCACCAACAAGGACTACGACGCCGACCAGTACCAAGATCTGGTCAATCGAGCCAACGCCTGCGCGACCTGGGTCTGTGGAGGTTGCACCATCGCCTGGGGAGAGCCGGACTGCGTCGACAACAGCTGCGTGCCGGGAACCCTCCACCAGCCGTGCCAGAGCGGCAGCGACTGCAACGCCGGGCAGTTCTGCGACAAGACGAACGGCAAGGACGGGATCTGCACCGACCAACCCGAGGGCTGCCCGACCGCGGAGTGCCTCGGCGTGTGCGGCGAAGACGGAAAGGCCTACTGCAACGCTTGCGAGGCCCACAAGAACGGCGTCGACGACGTCGTGGGTGACTCCTGCAACCTCGGCGGCAAGCAGTCGGGCGAGATCTGTGACCTGGACGACGATTGCCAAGGCGGGCTCAAGTGTTGCTATCCGTGTGGAATTGCAGGGTGCGACAACCAGTGCGCGGTGCCGGAGCCGAGCGGCGAGTGTCCGGCGCTCCCCTGACGTCGCACGGCAGCAGCCTGATTGCAGGTGTTGAAGATACCTGCCCGATCAACCACCAGCGTGCCCGCGCCAGCGGCTAGGGGTCCGGGGTGGCCCCAGCGGCGCGGGCAGGCAGCGCGCCCTGCTCGTGCCAGAACTCCAGCAACGCTTCCAGCACGAGCCGGGTCCCTTCGACGTGGGGGTAGTGGCCCAGGTGGTCGAGCATCACCACGTCCGCGTTGGGGACGAGCTCGCGATAGCGCTCCGCGGCGTGTCGACCGGAGACGGGGTCGAGCGCGCCATTGATCAACCGCATCGGGATCCTCTTCGCGAACAGCGGCTCTACCCAGCGCTCGCGATACACCCGTCGCTCTTCCATGTAGCGAATCAGGCGCGGCAAGGCGCGGCGTCCACCGGCGCCGTTCAGCTGCTCCCAGGCGCCGGCGAGAAAGTCCTCGGAGGGCGGCGTGTCGGGACCGAAGACGGCGGTCAACGACTGGCGGAAGCGGCGTTCGGAGGTGAGGCGCGCCACGGCACCACCCAGCGGAGACAGGAGCAGGCGCTGAATCAGCCGCGGGTGATGCGTCTCCGGAAACAAGCCGCCATTGAGGAATACACAGCTCTTGAAGCAAATCCTCCCGGAACCATCCAGGTTCCGGGCGAGGAGCTCCTGAGCCACCGTATCTCCCAGATCATGCGCCAGCAGGTGCGCCTCCCCCACCCCGAGCTCCCCGAGCAAGCCTTCGATGGCGTCCGCCTGGAGCGCGATGGTGAGGGGGCAGTCGGGCTTGGCGCTGTAACCAAGCCCGACCAGGTCGCTCGCCACCAGCGCGAACTCGCGGTCGAGTTCGCGCCACAACGGAGCGAAGTCCCATGAAGAGGTCGGAAAGCCGTGAACGCAGACCAACACGGGCCGGTGGTCGTCCGCTCGTAGGGTCGCTTGGTAGAAGACGCCGAGCCCCCGATGCGTGGTCCGGTGACCGCTCTCTCTCCAGCTCTCGAGGCTTGGCGCTTGAGTCACCCGCGTAGTGTAACTCCGGGGTGTGTTCGAGCGCGCTACGATCGGGGGCTAGCTACTCCTTCTCGCAGTGGGCCGGGGACGCTGCCTTGCACACACCACTCGCGCACGTGAGCCCTTCGCGGCAATCGGTGTTGGCCTCGCAGGTTCCTCCTTCGCTCACTTGGCAGCGACCCAAGCCGTCGGATCCGATCCGGCAATGCGACCCGTCGGGGCAGTGCCGATCATCCCGACACAGCCCACCCTCGGGGCTTCCTCGCATGCACGTCCCGCTCTCACAGTAGTAGCCCGACTGGCACGGCTTGAGGTCGAACTCGTCGCAGCTCTCGAGCGGCGCGCGCGGAGGCCCGCACTCGAGGTTCGCTTGGCAGGCGAAGCCTGCGGCGCAAGGCAGCGCGAGACACGACTCGCCCTCGACAGGCAACTTCACGCACGACTGGTGGAAGCCTTCAGGATCCGCTCCATCCTCGAGGCACAGCGAACCTGTCGGGCACCAAGCATCATCGAAGCAGTCTTCGCCGATCGCGGCGTATTCCACGCACACCGTGGTGTCACCTCCGGCACACTCGCAGCGCACGGCGCGGTCAGGCAGCGGCGCGCACTCGGAGGCAGCGGCGCACGGCTCGTAGGGTGCGACGAGGCTGCGCTTTTCAGTCTTTGTTTCAGGTTCCGAGCTACAGCCAGCGGCGAGCAAGCAGGCTACGCCACCGACCAGCACGAAGGCACGTCGTAAGGATTTGAGCATGCCCAGGGTACGCTGACGTCAGGCTGCGCCTTCTGCCAAAGCAGCCAAGGCAAGCCCGGCTCAGTTTCCGCACGGTCTATTCAGGTTTACCGCAACCTGTACTGCACGAGCGCTCGTGTTAGTGCTCTACGACGTCTGGTTGTAGCTGGTGTTCTCCAGCAGGATCACGTTCGTCTTCGAGCGCGTCTCACCGGCGTTGGTCACGTAGACCGCCGGCTTGTCCACGATGGGGCACACCTTCTCGCATGCGCCGCAGCCTACGCACAGCGATGGATCGACGTGGGGCTTCTGCACCTTGATGGTGGTCATCTTGGCGTGCCCCTGGCCCTCATACTGGCTCTCACGCTTCGGGACCTCAGCGTCCTCGGCCCAGATCGCCTTGGGTGAGGTCGGGCAGAACTCTTCGCACACGATGCACGGAGTCGCCATCGACCAGGGCAGGCAGCGGCCCTTGTCGTACATCGCCGTGCCGATCGAGATGGGCTTCTGCTCGACGCCCATCTTCTGCTTCTCGTCGATCTTCTGGATCG
>JAUILJ010000409.1 GCA_030433055.1 Polyangia bacterium | reverse complement strand
CCGAGCGCCTCGCGCTGCCCTTTCTGATCTCGGGGATCGGCTTCGTCGAGGTCGCGCCCAAGCCTGGCGCCAGCGAGCGACTGCGCACGCGCGACGGCGAGCCCCAGGGCGGCCTCACGCTGGGCTTCGTCGACACCGAGCTGGTGCAGGAGCTGGGTATCGCCGAGCTGTGCGCGCGGGAGGTGAGGCGCACCCTCGCGGCGGACCTGTGCATCGAAGAGCAGCCCCTCAGCGCTGGGGACATCGCAGTGCTGACGCGCACCAACGCTCAGGCATTCGAGGTTCAACACGCACTCACCGCCCACGGGATCCCCAGCGTGGTGCTCGGTGATCAGAGCGTGTTTCTGTCCCATGAGGCCCAAGAGCTCGCCCAGCTGCTGGCCGCGCTCGCGGAGCCGACCCAGGTGCGCCTGGTGAAGGCCGCGCTGACGACCGAGTTGATCGGGCTCAGCGCAAACCAGCTGGACGATCTGGAGCGCGATGATCAACAGTGGGACGTCTGGGCGCAGCGCTTCCGCACGTGGAACCAGCTCTGGCTCCAGCGGGGCTTCGTGCAGATGCTGCAACGGGTGCTCGCAGAGCTTGGCAGCTTCGAGCACTTGCTCGCCCTGAGCGACGGCGAGCGACGGCTCACCAACGTCCTGCACCTGGTCGAGCTGAGCCACGCCGCAGCAAGGGCGCTTCATCTGGGCCCAGCGGGCATTCTGGCGTGGCTCAGCGTCCAGCGGCTGGACACCAGCCAACGGGTGGAAAACGTGCAAGTGCGTCTGGAGAGCGACGAGCGCGCCGTGAAGATCACGACGGTCCACAAGAGCAAAGGTCTCGAGTACCCGATCGTGATCTGTCCGTATGCCCACGCTGGAGCAGGCCTGCACCCCGACGAGAGCCGTCAGCCGGTGTTTCACGCAGAAGACGGTCGCCTGACCCTGTCGTTGCTGTTCGACGGAGACGGCAAGCACCCCCACAAACAGCAGGCGACCAACGAGAGCCTGGAGGAGAGCCTGCGCCTGCTCTACGTGGCGCTCACTCGGGCCAAGCACCGAACCACGGTGTTCTGGGGGGCGATCACCCAGGGCAACCAGCGGCCGTATGGGCACTCCCCACTGGGGTACCTGCTGCACCCACCGGATCAGGGGCGCATGGCCTGTGACGTCGAGCGCTTGAAGGCTCACTTCAAGGCCAAGACTCCGGATGACTTGTGGCGGGAGGTCGCGGATCTCGCCGCGAAAATCCCGAACCTGGAGCTTCGTCGCCTGGACGCGACCCTCCCTGGGGCGGCGCTGCTGACTGGCGACGTACGATCGGACCTGGCTGCTCGTGAGCGCCGTCGGGACATCGATCAATATTTCCGCACAGCAAGTTTTTCTGGGCTCGCCGCCCACGCGGAGAAGCTCGAGCTGGACCCAGAGGAAGGCCGCGACCGCGACCAAGGCGCGGACATCGGCGACGTCGAAGTGGACATCCTGACGCCTCAGCTGGAGCTACTCCCGTTCCCCCGCGGATCCAAAGCCGGGAACTTCTTCCACGACGTGCTGGAGCACCATGATTTCACTCGGGACGAGCTCGCGCTGAACGAGCTCGTCAAGCGCAAGCTCGCCACGCACGGATACCCAGGCGAACACGCTGCCGCCGCCACCAGCGGCCTACTGCGGGCGCTCCACACTCCACTCTTTCGCATCCCAGAGGGCAAGAGGCGCGTTCCGGCTCCGGTCGTCGACCATGGCGTCGATCGCGACTTGCACCTCGCCCAGCTCAGCCGCAAGGACCGCCTGGACGAGCTCGAGTTCCACTTCCCGGTGGCGCCCGGCGCCGAAGCCGAGCGTCTGCACTCGGCCAGCCTCGCAAGCGTCTTTCGCGATCATCCGAGCCCGGCTCTGGCGCCCGGCTATGCAGCGCGCGTCGAGCAGCTCGGCTTCGCCCCGCTGGTTGGGTTCCTCAAGGGCTACATCGACCTGGTCTTCCGCAGCCCCAACGCGTTCCCCGACGGAACCAAGCGCTTCTACCTGGTGGACTACAAGACGAACTTCCTCGGGGACACCCCGCGTTTCTACGCGGCGCGCCACCTGCAGGAGGCGATGAGCCATGGCCACTACTACCTGCAGTATCACCTGTACACGCTGGCTCTCCACCGCTACCTCGCCGCGCGCATGCCCGGGTATAGCTACGAGACCGACTTTGGAGGCGTGCTCTATCTATTTCTGCGCGGAATGGCGCCGGAGCTCGGCAACGGTAGCGGCGTGTTCTTCGAAAAGCCACCGCTGGCGCGAATCGAGGCCCTGTCCGCGGTGATGCAAGGCGCAGGTTCAGCCGTGAGCGCCCAGCACGCTCAAGGAGCCGAACCTTGAAGCGCGTGCTCTCCCTCCCCAAACCGATCAGCGAGCTCCAGACGGCCGGAGTGCTCAGCGCGCTGGACGTGGAGTTCGCGCGGGTGCTCGCGCGGCTACATCCCAGCGACAACAGCGTGCTCTTGGCGGGTGCGCTGGCGAGCCGCGCGGTGCAGCGTGGGCACGTCTGCTTGGATCTGCGGGGCTTGGACAAACGCGTGCTGCTAGACCAGGAGGAGCAACCGGTCGACGTCGAGCTCCCTGGCCTGAAGTCCTGGCTGGAGGAGCTCGCCCAGAGCCCCCTCGTCGCACGACCCGAGGCGAGCCTCGGGCCCTGCGCGGCGGACCACCGACCTTTGGTCCTGGACTCGCGCGGCCGCGTCTATCTCTGGCGCTACTATGACTACCAGACGCGCCTGGCTGCCAACCTGCTCGCACGCCTCGACCGGGATGTGGCGCTCGATGACACAGAGCTCCGCAAGAGCCTGGAGCGGCTGTTTCCCGGGAACGAAGAAGATCCCAATCTTCAGCGAGTCGCCGCTCTGGTGTCCGCGAGTTCAGCGTTCTCGCTGATCAGCGGCGGACCAGGGACGGGAAAGACGACCACCGTGGTGCGGATTCTGGCAGCCATCGTCGAGCAGGCTCGTGCGCTAGGCAAGGACCCACCACGGGTGTTGCTCCTGGCACCGACGGGCAAGGCCGCTCAGCGCCTGGCCGAGGCGATTACCGAACAGAAGGCTCGGCTGGATTGTGAGAGCTGGGTCATCGACCAGATCCCCACGGAAGCAAACACGATCCACCGCGCGCTGGGCTATCAACCCCGCTCTCCCACGCGGTTCCGCTACGGCGCGAGTGAGCCGCTCTCCGCCGACTGCGTGCTCGTAGACGAGAGCAGCATGGTAGATCTCGCGCTGCTCACCAAGCTCGTCGAAGCGGTCCCGAGCCATGCTCAGCTGATCCTCATGGGTGACAAGGATCAGCTCTCCAGCGTGGAGACGGGCGCGATCTTGGGCGACATCTTCAACCCTTCGACGCTGGCGGGTTACTCCCCAGCGCTGGTGTCTCGAGTGGCTGCGCTGAGCGGCGACCAATTGGAGAAACCGAAACAGCCTCGCTCCCTTCCCGGCCAGCGAACGCCCCTGGCGGACTGCATGGTGCACCTCAGCAAGAGCTATCGCTACGCGAGCCAGGGCGGGATCGGCGCGCTGGCGCGGGCGATCAACGCGGGGGATCCGAGAGAGGTCTGGAGCAGCGCGGCGAGCGGCGAGGGCGTGGGCTTCTTGGCTGGCGAGCCCGAGGCGCTCGAGCCCAGGCTGAGCGAGCTGGCAGTGGACGGCTTTCGCCCCTACCTCGAAGCTCGGGAGCCAGCAGACAAGCTTCGGGCTCTCGGGCGCTTTCGCTTCTTGACCGCGCACCGACGCGGGCGCCTGGGCGTGGAACACCTCAACCAGCTCTGCGAGCGCGCCCTCGCCAGCACCGGGTTGGTCCGGCCGTTCTCTGGGCATGAACAACGAGCGAGCTGGTACCCGAACCAACCGGTGATGGTGACGCAGAACGACTATCAGCTCGGCCTGTTCAACGGCGACGTGGGTGTGATCACGCGCTCCGAGGATGGCCAGCTGCGAGCGTGGTTCCTGGGGGCCTCGGCGCCCGGTGAGCTGCCGACTCTGCGCGCCGTGCTCCCAGCTCGCCTGCCCGCGCACGAAACGGTCTACGCGATGACGGTTCACAAGAGCCAGGGCTCCGAATTCGACGAGGTGGTGTTGGTGCTCCCCCCAAAGCCCTCCCCGATCTTGACTCGCGAGCTGATCTACACGGCGGTGACTCGCGCGAGGCATCGCGTGAGCTTGGCTGGCCAGCGCAGCGTGCTCGAGAGCGGTGTGAGTCAGCGCATACGGCGCGCATCGGGCCTGTCCGAGATGTTATGGGGGTTCGAGCTGCCAGAAGAAGCCCCCAGCCTGCCCACGGCCCAGCGCAAGGCCGAACAGCTCAAGCTGCCGTTCTAGCGCCCCGCCTCTAGCAGCAACCTCGTTCGCCCTCGCACCCGACGCCGCGCTGAGGCTCCTCGCGTGTCCGCCACAACACGCGGTGTGGGCAGGCTCACCACGACCGCCGGGCTCGCACCCCTGTTTCAGCACGGATCTGACCTGGCACGACCCTTGTTTATGGGGGGCCGTGAACCGCGGCTTGGCAGGCAGTTTGATTTCGTTTGCGCGAGTGCGGAATAGCCCCGCGCGCTGGAGCGTCAGCGGGGCGCTCTGCTGCCTCCTGGTCGTGCTGCTGATCCAGCGCCTGAGTTATTCGGACGGACGCCTCGAGTACGGAGACCTGACGTCTACGCGCTATTTGGCGAGCGACGGACGCCTGCTCTACGAGGCCCGCTCGGAGCGCGGTGGGTACCAGCACGCAGTACCCCTGCGCGCAGTGTCTCCATACCTGGTCTCCGCTACCGTCTCGAGCGAGGACAGCAGCTTCTGGAGCCACCCTGGAGTGGATCCCGTCGCAGTAGCGCGCGCAGCCTGGCTGAACCTGGAGCGCGGACGCGTGGCGTTCGGGGGCTCCACCATCACCCAGCAGCTGGCGGGCCTGATAGAACCCCGGCCCCGGACCCTGAGCGGAAAAGGCGCTGAAGCGCTGGACGCGATCGGCCTGGAGCTCCGCCTCTCGAAAGACCAGATCCTCGAGCAATACCTGAATCGCGCGTACTACGGCCGGCTCGCGTATGGAGCCGAGGCCGCCGCGAACCAGTTCTTTGGCAAGTCCGCCAAGGAGCTAGAGCTGGATGAGGCAGCGCTGCTCGCGGTGCTACCTCGCGCTCCGACCTACTACGACCCCGACAAGCACCCGGAGCACACCCTCGCGCGTCGACGACACATCCTCAGCACGATGGCCGACCGCGGCTGGATCAGCGCGGCGAGCGCCGAACGCGCCGCGGGTCGCCCTCTCAGAATAATTCCGCGCGGACATCAACGTCAGGCACCTCACGCCCTCGACTATCTAAGTCAGAGGGGCAGCAGCGGCGCGAACAGCATCACAACGACCCTGGATCTTCCCCTGCAGCAGGCTGCCAGCGTCCGACTACGGCAGCACCTCGAGACCGTGGGGGCCGACGGCGCGACCCAGGGCGCTGTGGTCGTGATCGAAAACCACTCGCGTGCGGTGCGGGCGATGATCGGCTCGCGGGACTACAGCCAGGGCGAGCTCGCGGGCGCCGTCAACGGAGCGCTCAGCCCCCGGCCCCCAGGCTCGACCCTGAAGCCATTCGTGTACGCGATGGCGCTGGAGAGCGGCGCGCAGCGAGACAGCCTGGTGCTCGACGCACCGCTGAACTTCGACGGGTACTCCCCGCGTGCGGCGTCCGGACACCATCACGGTTGGGTGCGGCTGGATCAGGCACTCGGCAGCTCGCTGAACACACCAGCCGTCTTGGTCGCTGAGCGGGTGGGCGCTGCGAACCTCAAGCATCGATTGGTAGCCCTCGGCTTGATCCCGACGGATACGAATCCAAGCCTGGCTTTGGCGCTAGGAGGCACCAGCGTCCGACTCGCAGACCTCACGAACGCCTACGCCACCCTCGCCGAAGATGGGGTTCATGAGCCATGGGCCCTGGCTGAATCGCGTGACGAGCGAGCCAAGGCGCGGGTCTTCTCCCCCCGGGCGGCGAGGACCGTGCTGTCGATGCTCTCGGATCCGAAGGCGCGCGAACTGGAGTTCGGCGTGGAGACCCCGTTCGAGCGCGACGGACTCCCCACGGCGCTCGCGGGGAAGACAGGGACATCGCAATCGTTCTGCGACAACTGGGCCGTGGTCGTGACTCCGCGCTTCAGCGTTGGAGTCTGGATCGGCAACTTCGACGGCAGCCCGCTACACGGTCTGCTCGCGATGCAGGGCGCCGCCCCGCTCGCCCGGTCCATCGTCGCGCTGTTACCCAGCGGCGAGGCTCCACGCTGGGCAGACATCCCCAGCGCGCCGCACACCGACGCGAACTGGTCGGTCCTCGCTCGGCGCCCCGTGCTGGAGCAACCAAGCCCCGGATCCCGTTTCCGCATGGATCCTTTTCTTCCCCGCGCGGCCCTGGCGCTCGAGCTACGCGCGACCCCGAAGCCGGGGCTGCGCGCCCGCTTCGAGGTCGACGGCAAACGCCTGGTTGGTCGCACCTACAGCGCCAGCTGGCCCCTGACTCCAGGCGATCACGTCGCCCTCGTCGAGCTGCTCGACGAGGCCGGACGCGTCGTCGAACGCTCCCAGGAACATGAATTCCACGTGGAAGGAACCTGAGCATGAGAACGAACAGCCTCTTTACCCTGAGCCTCGCGCTCTGCATCGTGAGCTGCGATAGCCAGCTCACGGAAGAGCCGGTGACCAGCGCTGATGGCGAGCTGCAACCGGGCACCAGTCAGGTTCAAAACCTGCCGCCACCCAGCATCAACATGCCGACGGGCCAAGTGGTGCTCGGGCCGGCGGGGAAGCTCCCTATCTTGCTCAAAGGCGTACCCAGCGCGCGTCTCCGGGTGGTCCCAATCACAGCGGGGGAGTTCGCCCTGGCCAGCAAGCACACAGGCTATCACCCGCCATCCGAGGACGCACTCGACGACATCGGCCACGGCTTCTCCAGCCGAGCGACGACACGCTTCGTCGCAGCGGACGACCCGAGCGTGGAGACGCGGGTCGAGCTCGACCCCTTCGTCGCGGTCAAAGAAGCCGGAGGAAAGCGCGCGGAGCTGCTCTTCGTCGTGCTGGACACGCCGGGCACCTACAGCCGCGCGAGCGTGATCCAGCGTGGCGGCCTCGCGAGCCTGCTCAAGCTCGGATCCGAGAGCGGGGTCGCGTGGGTGACGCGCACCAGCGACGGGAAGC
>JAUILJ010000408.1 GCA_030433055.1 Polyangia bacterium | reverse complement strand
CTCCCGCTGTCCCGGCTCCGCGTCCTCATCTGTTGCCTGATGTCGGCCCTGTTGTGCGCTGAGCGAGCGGGCGCGGCGCAGTCCAGCGAGGTCGGAGGCTCGGCGTTCGCGGCCACCGCAGAACCAGAACAAGCACCCTATGCGCCTTATCAGGGCGAAGGCATGCCGGGACCCGGCCCCGCGTCTTCAACCGCCTATCCCGCGCCCCTACCCGAAGAGCCGGAGTTTACCCGGCGCTCCGTGGAGCTGGTGCTCGATCTCGGCCTTGGCGTCCCTCACTGCGCATCCGGTGACAACTCCGACGCGCGTTGCAGCGGCGTAGGCCCAGGGCTCAGCTTGGGGCTCACGGCGCTGTGGCGAGTCACACCCATGTTCGCCTGGGGCGGCACACTGGCGGTCGCGAGCTTCGGCAACGAACCCGACGACCCCGAATACACCGACGCCCGAGCTGGCGCCGTATTCCTCGGTCTCACCGGCCGCGTGTACTTCAGTGAGGAAGGTCGCTTCGAACCGTTCGTCGAGCTGGGTTTGGGGGGAGGCGCGCTGGGCACACGCCAGGATGAGCCAACTCCCGGTGGTCGAGCGGGCTACGAGGAGACCGGGGCCGGCCCTGCACTTCGCGCGGGGATCGGCCTCGACTTTCACTTGTCGCGCACGCTGCGCCTGGGGCCGGCCCTGAGCCTCACACGTGTCTTCGTCGACAAGATCCGCCGCTGCAAAGCCACCGGCAGCGGCGAGTGCCAAGATGTCTCGACGGATCTCGGCGGACACCTGGACAGCTACCTTCAGGTCGTCGGCAATTTGACCTTTCAGTTCGGCAGCGAGCTATAGCTGCGGAATGGAGTACCTCGATCCACTCAGGCTCGATCGCACGCTGTTTCGCGCGGCAACGGAGTGGGTGCGATGGTCTCGACGACTACGCGCTGGCCAGGTCGCGCCCCTCGGAGCCTTCGAGCTGCACCGCTCATCGCTCGGGAGTCGCTGCTTCGCGCAGGTTCAGGAACAGCACGAGGCCGATCCCTTGCGAGTCCCCTTGGCGCGCTGGGTCTTCCGCCTCGCCGAAGCACGAATCAACCAGGGCGCGCTCCTAGAGCAAGCGGCGTTCCTGCGCGTCGCCCTGCTCAAGGTGCAGAGCGAGAAGGAAGAGCTGACCCTGGCGGCGCTCAAGCAACGCGCACTGGGCCCGCCTGGGGCGCTGGAAGAGCGCCTCGGTCGTCGTTCAGCGCTGCTCGACACCATCACACGCTACGGGGATGATTACCGTAGGGCAACGGCCACGCTCTGGCAACGGCGCCTCGAGGTGGCCAAGCGCCTGGGCCTCGAGTCGCCGGACGAAATCGAACTGCCCATCGCCACCAGCCGAGCCTTGGCGCGGGCATGGCTCGAGCGAACCAACGACGCGTGGGCGAGCCTCGGTGCCGACAGCCTGAGCCGCGCCATCGAGCTTGGGCTCGACGTGCGTGACGAGCATGGCTGGCCCGCGCGCATCAACGCCGACAGCCTGCGACGCTTGGTGGATGAGGGAGATCTCTTCCGCAGCCTGAGCCTCGATCCTGGTCCGCTCCCCCAGGCGCTTGGAGGCGCGTCGTTCCTGCGAGCGATGGCCCGCGTGGGAGCCGCCTGGCACGACGCGGCGAGTCCCAAGGACCAGCCGTTCGTCGTCTCGTTCGACCCGTACGGGCTCCGGCGCCGCACCGCTGGGGCACGCTTCGCCTTGCTGGCGTTGAGCCCCAGCTTCGTGAAGCGCAGGCTCGAGCTTTCGGGGCCTCGGCTCGGTCAGCACCTGCGCTGCACGGCGGTGAGCCTGCTGTGCGAGACGCGCGTCGCCGCCTTGCGCGTGCTGCTACGAGAGCCCGCGATGCACTCCACCCCGCGGCTGCTTCAGGCCTTCGAGGAGGACGCGCGTCTGACCTACGGCGTGAGCATCGACCCGCGGTTGTGCGGCTCGCTGATCGAGCTGCACCCCGACGACGCTCAACGCTTCATCGGCAGCGCCCTGGCGGCGCAGGAGATCGAAGAGCTGCGCGACGCTCACGACGAGGACTGGTTCAGAAATCCTCGCGGAATAGACCAGCTGCGCGCCGAGACGGCGCGACCGCCGGTCACCAAGGTCGATCACGTCGACTTCGATCCGCTGTTCAGCGCCCTGGTCGAGCACCTCGGCTAGCTCGGTGGCAGCGCCCGGCTCGAGGCCGAGGACTCCGTCAGGCTCAGTCGAAGCCGGCAGCGATACCCGCGCCGGCGCTCTCCAAGTGGTACTTGAAGCCGATGATGATCGCCGTCGCCTTTTCACCGGAGACACTGCGTCGCGCCGAGATCTCCGCGGCCACCTGCTGGTCCACGTAGCCGAGCCCGGCCGAAAGCCAGTGCGTATCGGCACCCTCATCGAAACGGTAGCCAACCCTGAGCGGCACCACGTTGCCGGCGAGGTATTCGAAGCCCCCCATGGCGAGCACCGTAGTGCGTTCCCACGTGGTAAAATCTCCCACCAGGTCGGCTTCGAAGGTGAAATCCGGAGTTCCGTACCCGATCCCCCCGCCGAGGCGCGAAGGGAGGAAGCCGTTGTCGGGATTGGTCAGGCTATTGCCGACCAGCGCGATCGCGAACTCGGGTGTCGGCCTGAAGGCCATGCCCGCGTCGAAGGTGAAATCGCGAACGATGTTCTCACCGGGGAGCCCCGACGCCACCTGGTCGTTACCCAGCGGGCCGTCCCCGTTCTCCTTCATCCACATCACTCGCCCGGCCATGCCGAGCTGAAACTGCTGCGAGAAGGGGAACGCCAAGGCAAAGCGCAGGTCGTTCCACTGCCGGTCGATGCCGTCAGGGTCCTGACGATTGAACGCGAAAGCGAGACCACCGGCCAGCTGAGTCCGACTCCCCACGGAATCAACTGCTGCAGCGCCGTAGGTCTGACGGCTGGCCTCTGGCCACAGCGCCGCCAGCGCACCGATGTGATAGACACGACTCGCCGCCATGTTGCCCGGGTTGATGTAGATCGACTCGGTAGAGCTGGAAAACGCTCTGAGCGCGCCACCCATCGCCGCCGTGCGCGGCGTCTCGGTGTCCCCGTAGTCGTACCCAATCTCCGGTGGGAGATCGCTGGGATCGGCGGCAGCTGGCGCGCCTAACCCCAAAATGATCGATCCGATGGCGACACCGCAGAGCCACTTGCCAGCGCTCGAAGCCGATACGCCAGCGTGAGCACGACTACGCCGCGAGGACCGGAGCTGGACACAGCCCACGGAGCTTGGAACCTGAGACGGATTACGCTGGTCTTGCATCGGTGGACACTCGGGCGACATCGGCCCTGCTAGCTGGGCCCGCGGCAACTGGCCAACTTATTGGAGCAAGCCCTTGTTCCGGGCAGCTGCAGTCAACGCGAGCAGCCCAGTCCCGGGTCGAGCACTCGCTCACGATGCAGGTCGCGCGGGCGGAGCATCCGCATCGCTTGTGCACTGCCTGTGGACGCGTTGTGTGTGGAGAGACCACGCACGGTCTGATCCACGAACGGGTGCAGATGGGTCCATCCACATGGCTGTGGACGACTCCACGAGCACGCGCGTCGTCAGGATTTTTTGAGCTTCCACCCTTGATCTTCCAAACTCCGAAAGTTGGTGCGGCGTCGCCTCCGTCACATCCTGGGCGAGCAGCGATTCACACATGATTTCAGCTGGATCCACGATCGACAAACGCCCGCAAAAGCGCACGAAGTCACGCGCGCGTCACAGCGTGATTTTTGTTCGATGGACTTTGCTGCGGGATCGGAGCGATCCGAAAATCGTCCATTGAACTCGCGCGCGGGGCGGTGCTAGCTCAGCACTCGTTCGTCGGTTGGGAACGGCGAGTTGGGCATCGCCCACCAGCTGCATACCAACCTCGGCCAACACCATCGTCATTCCGATCGTCAGACCGATCGCACGTCTCTCCGAGCCACTCGCGCACGACATGCAACGCGACACATCCGACTGCACACGCATCGAAGCCAGCATGCAACGCGACCACTCCGAGCAGACGACAGGCCACACGGACATCCGCATCAAGACCAGAAGCGCCGAACAAGAACAGGAAGCGCAAGGCAAGCAGCGCCAGGCCGAGCCACAGCGCGAGGCAAGGAGCGCAACCAGCTAAGGGGGGGATCGCGTTGATTGGGCGAGGTGTCGCCCATCAACTTTTGGTAGGCTCGCCGGTTCCGGTGGGTCACCGTCGGCGTCGTGGGCCGGCGCCTTCATGCGTGAAGTGTGAAGACATCATTCAAGACCAACGACCCAGCGTCGTTTGCGGTCTGAGGCCTCGTCGTCTCGAAGATCCTCTCTCGGCATTCAGCACGTCTCGAACCAAACGCACCCCGACCGTCAGCTCACGCAACCACGAAACAAGCCAAGCCCAGAGCCCGCTCCAATTTCCAAAGCTCAACCTGAGACTCCAAGCTTGCCCTCAACCCTCCGCGCGACGTTGCGCCGCGCCACTCAACCCATCACCGGCGTTCGAGCCCTTTCGGGCTCCCAAGCACCCCACGCTCCGTTCCTAGGCCCTGTGCTGTCCACAGGCTGTGGACAAGTTGTGGGGGCGTCAGCGTGGCTTGATCGATCGATCGCCATGCAAAGCCAGCACCCGCATCACCGACCCTTGATCTGAAGCAGGATGACTAGCTCAAACCTCGACATCTGGACTGCTGCCCTCGAACGCACTCGGAAGGCGTCTCCTGCGTCTTTCGAGCAATGGTTCTCTTCCATCCAGTTCGATAAGCTGGAGCCTGGTCGGCTCGAGCTCACCGCACGCGATGAGTTCGTGCGCGACTGGGTGAAGACTCATTTTCTACCCAGCCTGGTCAACACCATCGACGAGCTGCGTGCGCAGGGGGCTCCCGCAGCCCCGGATCTCGGCGAGCCCACTCAAGTGGAGTGGCGCATCTCGAGTGAGCTGAACAATCCGGTGTGTGATGGTAAAACCTTGCGTCCTGCGGTGCGCCCACGGCGCCTTCAAGTCAGCGAGCCACCGCCGCCTTCTTCTCGCCCCGACTCACCGTCTCGCTTCGAGGCGCCCTCTCCTGCTCGGATCCAACCTGTGCGCGCATCGTTAAAGGACGTCCTCAACCCGAAGTACACCTTCGAGAACTTTGTCGTCGGGCCGTCGAACGAGCTGGCCTACGCCGCCGCGATGTCATCGGCCGGCGACGATGGTCCTCGCTACAACCCGCTGTTCATCTGCGGTGGTACAGGCCTCGGCAAGACTCACCTGGTGCACGCCATCGCTCAGCGCTTGCTGGATCAGAAGCCCAACGCCCGGGTGATCTACGTGTCGGCGGAGCGCTTCACCAACGAGTTCATCGAGGCGCTCCAGCACCAGAAGATGGACGAGTTCCGCAATCGCTATCGGCGCGAGTGCGACCTGCTGCTGCTCGACGACATTCAGTTCCTCGCGGGAAGAGAGCAGACCCAGGAAGAATTCTTCCACACCTTCAACGCGCTCCACGAAGCGGATCGCCCCATCGTCGTAACCAGCGACACCTACCCCCAGCAGCTTCAGCGTATGCCGGAGCGCCTGGTCTCTCGCTTCACCTCCGGCCTCGTCGCCGACGTTCAGGTGCCGCGGCTCGAGACCCGCGTCGCCATCGTGCGCAAGAAGGCCCAGCTCGAGGGCATCCCGCTCACGGACGAGGTGGCGGTGCTGCTCGCCCAGAACGTGCAGAGCAACGTGCGAGAGCTGGAAGGCGCGCTGATTCGCTTGGCCGCCAAGTCATCGCTCACCGGGCGGCCCATCGACTACGAGTTCGCGAGCCGTGAGCTCGCCGCCGTCGCACCTCGGCGCCAGGAACCCGTCAGCGTGCAGGACATCCAGCGCGCCGTCTGCAATCACTTCCGCCTGACCAACGCCGAGCTACTCAGCAAGGATCGCCACAAGAGCGTCGCCTTCGCGCGCCAAGTCGCGATGTACCTGTGTCGGCAGCGCCTGCGCTGCAGCTACCCGGAGCTGGGGCGCTCCTTTGGCAACCGCGATCACACGACCGTGATGAGCGCGGTGCGCCGAGTGGAGGCGCTGCGCCAGAAGGACCCGCAGGTCAACGCGCACCTCGAGGCCATCGAGCAAGAGCTGGCCTCGAGCGGCGAGTGATCACGGCATCACGGAGCTGCACACAGCCCGAGAGTTGAACGACGCCGGCTCCTTCGAGTCGGCGTCTTTGCGTTTGTCCCCATTCTCGAACTTCTCGGGGGTGAGGCGCCCCGGTGGCCGTCGTCAGCGACTGCTCTGCCGGGCCCAATCGGTACCGCGCGGTAATGCCTGCGGCGCCTCGACGACCACCTCGGGGAGATCGGGCGCCGGGAACTGCTTGCGAGCCTCGGGGAAGCTCCCAAGCCTCTCGGCGATGCGTGTGGCCACCGCCGCGACGACCTCTCCCGCGCCGACTCCCAGGGCGCTGCCGTAGGTGAACCGCCCCTCGCTGTGAGAACTGAATCGCTCTCGCGTCAGGCTGAAGCCATCTCGCACCAGCTGCCAGCTACCTCGCGCCACCGCTGCCCAGCCTACGTCTTGCCCAGGACTGACAGCGTTGAGCTGTAGCCGCACCCGGAGCAGGTAGTCACCCGGTTCGAGGGCGTCGCCACGCTGCCGCACACGCACGTCGGGAAAGCTCGGGCTGAGCAGGCGTACCAGCTGCTCTCCGACGCGCTCTTGTACCTCCCGGAAACATACAGGCTGCTTGTGCAGCGCCTGTACGCACTGGGTGTTTGGCGTCTCGTCGCGCAGCTCCACCCAAATTCGCGAGGCGTGCCTTACCGCTGCGGGCTCGGCATACGCCGGCACGCTGGACACAGGCGCCCGGTGCCCCACCACTTCCGCGGGGGAACAAGCAGCCGCGAGGCTCGCCAAGCACAGGGCGCACGCGACCCAGCGGGGCCCCACCAAGTGTTCGGGCATCGCTCGAAGGGCGAGGCGTAACCTCCCGGAATGCCGATGTTTCGGCCAGGTGACAGGGTTCGAACCAAGAACCCTCGGGCTAGGCGGGCGCTCCATTGGCGCAGGTTAGCCGTAGGGAAAGGCTTGACCCCAAAATGTTGCTGACCCCGCGCCCCTCAGAATAACCCAGCAATTCCAATCACTTACGAAATAGTGAGCGATCGTGGCGCTGGGATTCGTCAGCAAAAACTAGCTGGTTTTCCAAAGCCCCCTATATTGAAGCGTCTATGGCAGATCTAC
>JAUILJ010000407.1 GCA_030433055.1 Polyangia bacterium | reverse complement strand
ACCGAGAAGAAGAACCATCAGGCCAAACCCACGACGGCGACCACCGCGAAGCCGCGCAGGGAGACCCCAAAGCGGGTGGAACAAAGCCGCGCCCACGAGGCCACCAGTGATCAGGTGTTGAGCGGCCCCTTCCAAGACGACTTCAACCGCAAGCTGATAGGCACCGAGTGGCGAGCAACGTCGGCCGCCTGGCGCATGGAAAACGGACAGCTGTGCGTTGAGCGCGCGCGAAACCACCCAGTTTGGCTGAGGCGGCGCATCCCCACCAACGCGCGCATCGAGTTCGAGGCCACCAGCCATTCAGCTGCGGGCGATATCAAGGCTGAGCTCTGGGGCAACGGCTTCGGGGCCGCTGGCGGCACCTCCTACAACGACGCGTCGAGCTATCTCACGATTTTCGGTGGCTGGAACAACCAGTTCCACGTCCTTGCACGCTTGGACGAGCACGCTCCCGATCGGCCACAGGTCAAGCTGGATCCAAACAGCACCGATCTGCGCACGGCGAAGGTGCGCCAAGGTGATACCTATCGCTTTAAGATTGAACGCAGCGACGGCAAGACCGTCAATTGGTGGGTGAATGAGGTCCAGATCTTGAGCTACACGGATCCAGAGCCGCTAACGGGATCAGGCCACGACCACTTTGGCTTCAACGACTGGGATGCGAAGCTTTGCTTCGACAACCTCACCATCACACCGTTGTGATGGTTGCTCCCTGGCTCGCCAGCACGAGTCGTGCACGAACCCCGGGGGCTGACTGGACAGGCCGCATTGGACGCTGAAGAGCTCGACAACCAGATCCACGAGCTCGAGCATCGACTCGAGCGCCTCCGGGCGTTGTACGAGCAGTACTTCCTGGGCATCGAGAAGATCGAGCCCCAGGTCGCCCGCAAGGACGTCGACCGTCGCTTCTGGGCGCTGCGGAAGATCAAGATCCGGAACACCGCACGCCGCTTCAAGCTGCAAACGCTGATCCAGCGCTACAACACGTTCCAGCAGCACTGGGGCAGGATTTGCCGCGAAATCGAGAACGGCACCTACCGCCGCCAGATGCTGCGCGCCGAGCGGCGCATGTCGGCGGTGTCCCAGCCCCCTGAAGCGGGCCCGGACTCACGACGTTCGGAGAGGGCCGCCGCCGCGCAGCAAGCGGTCGACGAAGCAACGAATGATCTTGCTGCGCTCATGGACGGAGATCTGGATCTGGCGGCGGAAGCCAAGCGGGCGTTGGAAGCCGTGAGCCAGCCGAGTTCTCCCAGAGCGCCGACTCCAGCCGCAGTCCCGGCGGCAGTTCCAGCCCCTAAGATCCCCACGGCAAGGCCCGCTGCGCTCGACAAGCTGGAGCTCGATGATCTGGACCTTGGCCCCCAGCCCCACCACCAGGCGCCGCGCTTGACCCCGGCAGGCGCCGTGCCGGCGGCGACCAGGCGAGGGCCACCTCCTGCAGCGCCCGCAGCGCCACGCCCACCACCCAGGACCGCGCCGCCAGCACCGGCGGCCCCGGGGCCAGTCCCGCAGCGACCGGCACCGGCTCAACGCCCGGTGCCCCAGCGGCCCGCACCAGCTCAGCCCGGCCCCGCGCCCTCCCCAGCGGTCGCCAGACCTCCCGCCCCCGCAAGGCCCCTTGCTCCGCCCGCGGGCCCGTCGCCTGAAGCACCCCAGCGCCCGCAACCCACGAGGCCCATCCGCTCCGCCGTCGGTGGTTCAGCTCGAGCCAGCGAGATCTTTGGGGGCGCCCCGCCGGCGCGGGCCCCAGCCAGGCCTGCGCCGAGTGCCGCTTCTGGCCTCAGCGAGGATCGGGTCAAGGCGGTGCACGCGAAGCTGATGGCGACCAAGCGGCAGCTCAACGAGCAGTCGGGTGTCAGCGTCGGCGGCCTGAAGAAGCAGCTCGAGGCGAGCTATCAAAAGCTCCAAGCCAAGCATCGTGGCAAGCAGATCGACTTCGACGTGGTGGTCAAAGACGGCAAAGCCGTCGTGAAGCCCAAGATCCGCTAGCTCGAGGTGGAGGCGGATGGGTGCGGCGGCGATGGCTCGTCTCACCCCCACAAAACGAACGACGCCCACGGAAAGCGTGAGCGTCGTTGGAAGGGCGCGACCCGTCGCAGCGTTTAGGCTGGGCGATCGGTGCGGATGGGGGTGTCCCGAGTCTGCTGAGGCTGCGTCTCGACGTAGACGTCACCATCGCAGAACACGATGGAACAGGAGGATCGACCCATTTCGCGCATGCGAGCGCACAGCGCGGGGAGTTCCTCGTCGCAGTCCACGACATCGCCTTCCACAGGCTTGAGCGTGGCCTCGTCGAATCGGCAGTTATCGAGCGCTACCCCTTTTCCGCAGAATTCTTGGGAGCGGCAGACTTGGAGCCAGCTGAGCTTCTTACTCATCGACAGTCCTTGGGAGATGCTTCGGCTCGCGAGATTGAGGGGTTCCCACCGAGTGGGCCAACGGTTCGCGCCCTTTTTGTGGAGGCGCGAAAAAAAGGAGTCTCGCGGGCTAGGCTTTTCGAAGACTCGGCCCTAAGTCCCAAACCGCGTGGGTTTGAGTGTTGGCCCGAGTGAGGGTTGAACATTCGAGTGGTTGTGCTGATTGTCCTCGCCGAGTGAACCCGGCGGTGTCCCCCGTCTTCAAGTCACCTCACGCCATCGTCTTCGACCGGGGTCGCGTCAGGGGGCGTGATTCTTCGTCGTTTCCTGCTCTTCCTTCCGACTCCGAGCGGAGCCCACCTCCGCCTGGAAAGCATCAAGCACCGTCCTGCCCGACGGCGAACCCAGATCTAGACCCAGCTTGAGCACTGCGTCAAGCAAGGGGTGTGGCAAAAGGTATACACCTCTGCGTAGACCAGCGCGCCTGTGGGAGCCGCGCAAATACCCGGACCTCCTCGGGAATTCGGAGCCACCGCGACAGGCCGTCCGGTCCGGTGGCCGAAAAATCGACCACAAAAACGCGCGGGATCCGGGCAGGAAATCGAACGTGAGCGCTCGCCTTGCTGCTTCACTGCAGAGTTCGGGTTCGAACGTAGCGACGTTGAGCCGAACGTCCGTTTTCTGTTAAGGACGCGTGACGCTGGGGGAACGGGCTGGGGTGGCTCTCCCTACGCTGTCGCCGCGCTTCCGTGAGGACTCGTTCGTCCGGGCGCGCGCGGGACAAAAAGGCGCGAACACCACCAGATCCGTACGGCACGACAGAGATTCCGGATGAAAAAACTGAGGGCCCTAGCTTGGGTTGGGTTGGTCTACGCTGGGGGGAGCGCGGGAGCGCCCAACGCATGGGCGGAAAAGCCCACGGCGCAGAGCGAAGCACGAGCTGCGCTCTGCAAGAAACCGCCGGCGAAGCGCTCCGGACCCGCGCCCAGCATGGCGCTGGTGGGCGATGAGACCGAATACCGCCCCCAGCTGACGATGAGTGGGGATGACTGCACCCAGTTTCGAGTCACCCTCGACGGACACCTCACGGTGGAGACGGTCTCCGCGTATCAGGTAGACCGCGACGGCAACGAGTTTGCCGAAGGGACCACCTTCAGACCTCGGGCGCGCCTCGGCTCTGCCTACAGCAGCGGGCTCGATATGCTGCCGCTGCACCTCGACTTGGTCTACGAGCACGATCTGTATACGGGGATCGTGGGCGGCCCAGACAACGACCTCGGGGGGAGCAGCTATCCCGGCAGCCGTGAGGGCGATCAGGAGTTACGCAAAGCCTTCGCCCGCTTGTCCTTCGCCCGGTATCTGCACATCAGCGCTGGCTGGATGACGAGTCACTGGGGCCTGGGGCTGGTGGCCAACGATGGCGCCCACGGGTGGGAGCCTGGGAGCGCGCGCTTTGCGGATCCCATCTCCGGCGACCGTGTGCTTCGCGGGTCGCTGGCAACGGGTCCGCTCACCGACGTCGGCCTGGTGATCGCGGTGGGCGCCGACTTGGTGGATCCGGATCTCCAGTCCGGGGACGACACCTTGCTGCCCGGTGACTCAGCCAAGCAGGTGGTGGCCGCCATCTCGTTGGGTGAGGGCAAGCCACACGGCATCGGTGTCTACGGTGCCCTCCGCAGCCAAGAGGCGAGCGACGGTGACGAGACCCACGTCCTAGCCGCGGACATCTACGGTCGCACCCAGCATCCGCTGCGCGGAGCGTTGTTCAATCTCCAGGCAGAGGCCGTATACATCACTGGGACGACCGAGCTGGCCCCCAGCAGCGCCTTCCCGGAGCACGACGTGAGCCAGCTCGGGCTCGCCGTGCGTGCGGATCTGGACGCGGGTCGCTTCGGCTCCGTGATTGACGTGCTGTATGCCTCCGGCGACTCAG
Source organism: Polyangia bacterium (assembly GCA_030433055.1). Taxonomy (GTDB): domain Bacteria; phylum Myxococcota_A; class Polyangia; order Polyangiales; family Polyangiaceae; genus JAHBVY01. Next base: position 2,906 of record JAUILJ010000407.1, on the reverse strand, counting down.
ATCTCGATGACGCAGAGCAGCATGCTTTCCGCGCGGATCCTAACTACGAGATGGGCATGCTGCTGTACCGCCACGTCCTGGCAGCACAGTCTGCACGGGGAGCCGCCACGGCAGCAGATCCGAACCTGGTGGGGGTTCCGGCGGAGGACTTGGAGCGCATCCCGACTCGCGGTAGCGCGACCAACACGCTGGCTGTGTTCCCTCGCTTGAGGGTGAGGCCCACGGATGGCTTGGAAGTCTATGGCGGCGCGCTCTTCGCTTTCGCCCCGAGTCTGCCCGCAGATCCATTCAACACACGGGTGGTCGGTGGCGGCTCGGCACGCAACGCGCTCGGCGCGCTGTCCAGTCACATCCTGGGAACCGAGTACGACGTCGGGCTGCGCTACCGCCTCAACGTGAGCGGGTTCGAAGCGACCGTCGGAGCGGAAGGCGGTGTGTTCACACCATCCGACGCCTTCACCAAATCAGATGGGCAAAATATGCCCACCGTAGGCGCGCTGCGCGTGCTGTTGGACACGAGGATCTGAGCCATGAAGAGCCACGCAAAGACCCATCGCCCGCTGCGCCGCTTCGCGAATGCGTCGCTGGGTGTTCTGATGTTTGGCGCGTTGTCCCTGAGCATGGGCAGCTGTGGTCAGCAGCCCGAAGGCCTCGCGGAGGCTCAGCCTTCGCACACTCAGGTGAAGATGGACTTCTTCCATCGACCGCTGCCAGAGATCGCGCTGCCCAACGACATCGCGACCCGCTACGACGAGAGTTCACCCACCAAGCGTCGCATCAACGCGTCCATGATCGCTCCCACAGGCTTCGAGTCCAAGCTGCGGGAACGCCTCGATCACATGGATGGCTGGGGCGTGCTGATGCCCATCGTCGTGCCTTTCACAGGTCCGATCGACGTTCAGAGCGTCGTGAGCCGCCACGACGACCCAGACTACGCGACCGATGATGACGCGATCTACCTGATCAACATCTCTCCAAGCTCCAAGCACTACGGAGAGATCCAGCACCTGGACATCGGCAACGGGAACTACCCGGCAGTGCTCGAGCGCCAGGAGTTGTACTGGAAGAACGATCCGCGGCGCGCCTCGATCTCGCTGTTCTACGAAGAGGCCGACGAAGATCTGAACCGCAACGGGCGCCTCGACCCCGGGGAAGACGCGAATGGCAACGGCACCTTGGACCCCGGCGAGGATCTCGATAACGACGGAGTGCTCGATCCTCCAGAAGACACGGACGCAGACGGCCTCCTCGACCGCCCCAATTACCGCCCGGGAATGCACCCCGCACAGAGCGATCTTGCCGGGCGCGCCGATGCGTTGATGACCTTCTACGAGCGTCAGACCAACACGCTCATCGCGCGGCCGTTGGTCCCGCTGGATGACCGCACCACCTACGCGGTCGTGGTCACCCGGCGCATCCTGGACGCCAACGGAGAGCCCGTTGGCTCACCCTATCGCACCATCAATCACAATGGGCAGACCGCGGACCTCCAGCCCCTGCTCAAGGTCCTACCCAAAGGTCTGTCTCTGTCCGACATCGCCTTCACCTACTCCTTCACCACTCAGACGATCCGCGCGGATTGGCAGGCAGTGCGTAACGGCCTGTACGGGGAGGGACCCCAGGCTCACCTCTCCACGGAATTTCCGGCGGAGGTGAAGCAACTGTACCCGATGCGAGACGCCGCTTTCTTCCCGGGCATGAAGAAGCCGCAGCTGATGTATGGCGAGGTCTGGAAGCCCGCGCTGGAGACGATTCAGCAGCAGTTCAACGGCGCCGATCCAGGCGTCGAACTGAACGCACTGATCGATGGCACTTACAACATCGACTACTACACCATCGGCTCATATGTCTCGCCTCAGCTCTTCCCCAAGAACGACGCAGATGGCAACGAGCTACCCCTCGACGACCAGGTCTGGCCGGAGGATCTGAGCAAGAAGGCAGCCAAGGCCTACCCGGAAGACGTCTTCTTCACGCTGTCTATCCCACGAAAGGAAGTTTCCGCGCGAAAAGACGGAAAGCAGGTTCCCGTCATCTTGCTGGGGCACGGCTACACCGGCAACCGATTCGACGTGCTGTCCTTCTCCAGCTTCTTCGCTCAGCACGGCTTCGCTGTGCTGGGCATCGACGGCCCCAGCCATGGTCTCAGCCTGAGCTCGACCGAGCAGTTGCTCGCGCGCGGGGTACTGAAGGGCTACGGACTCGAGTCGGCAGGCAATGCTTTGTTGATGGACCGCGCGCGCGACCAGAACAACGACGGCACGAAGGACAGCGGCGCCGATTTCTGGACGTCGTACATCTTCCACACCCGGGACATGGTGCGTCAGTACGCCGTCGACACGATGCAGCTGGTGCGCATCCTGCGTGGCTTCGATGGCTCCTCCAAGTGGGCTCACGACACCAACGGCGACGGCCAGCCAGATCTCGCGGGTGACTTCGATGGTGACGGCAACGTCGACATCGGCGCGGACTCTCCGCTGTTTTACTTTGGAGGGTCCCTGGGCGGCATCATGGCGATGGTGAACGGCGGCGTGGAGCCAGGTATCGATGCCATCGCGCCGGTCTCTGGCGGTGGCGGCTACGCCGACCTGGGGCCACGGTCGACTCAGAGCGGTGTCCCAGAGGCCTTCATCTTGCGAGTCATGGGCCCGCTGTTCGTGGGCACCATCGACCCCGACACCGGCGACATGGCGCTGGAGACGATCGTCGCGGATCTGAACGACGACGCGACCTATCCCATCGCCACTATTTCCGGAGTGAAACCCTGGGACACGATGGTGGTCACCAACTTGCGCAACGGCAAGCGCCGCTGCGCATTCGTCGAGCCTTCGGGCGTGGTGCGCGCTTCCAACGAGACCGATGTCGGGGATCCCTTGCGCATCGAGTTTTACGCCGGTCCCCAGGTCCTA
>JAUILJ010000406.1 GCA_030433055.1 Polyangia bacterium | reverse complement strand
AGGTAGCCGGGCAGCACCCACTCGGGTTCGGTGGCGTGGCGGCTGCGGTAGCTGAGCTTGCCGCCGCGGTAGCTCAGGTCCTGGAGGCGCATCGCGGGGTCGGGGCGGCCCGCCCGGTGGCGCCACAGCCCTGTCTCGGGTTCGAAGCGGTAGTCCGGCATCAGGCGCCAGCCGTGCTCGGCCACGAAGTGCACCGCCGCCAGGATGAACTCGAAGACCGGCTCGGAGATGAAGTAGTTGAAGTTCACCCGCACCCAGCCGGGCTTGATGCCCTCGCAGCCCTTGAGGATCTCCCGCTCGAACTCCTTGGAGGTCTCCAGGTCGATGCCCAGCAGCCGGTGACCGTACGGGCCTGCGCAGGAGCAGCCGCCCCGGCTCTGGACGCCGAAGAGGTCGTTGAGCAGCGCCACGATGAAGTTGTGGTGCAGGTAGCGCTCCCCGTGGCGCACCACGAAGGAGACGATGCTCAAGCGCCAGGCGTCCGGGCGCTGACGCTCGGCGCGCACGAAGCTATCGAAAGGCGCGCCGTCGACCTCGCGCAGCAGCCAGAGCTGGTCCGGTGCCAGGCCGTAGTCGGAGAAGCGCCCGATCCCGTGGCGCCCGAGCGCGAGCAGCCGCTGGGCCAGCGACAGCAGGGCCTCGCCTCCGTCGAGCAACCACAGCTCGCATTCTCGTGGTCCTTGCGGGCCGCCGCGCTGACTCGCCGTGAAGATCCGGGCTCGGCCGAGCTCGAAGCGGAGCGCGCCTCGTTCGATCCCCGCGGATTCAGGCGAGCGTAAGGTCACCGCCCAGGGTCCCCTGCCGGCGTCGCGCCTCGCAGGGGGCTACCCGCCGGGATCGCGGCGCTCGGTGCGACGCTCGGCTGGCTCGCGCGTTGCGACTTGATCAGGTAGGTGACGCCCCCGGCCACCAGCGACAAAACGACGACGACGGCCAACGCGAGCGGTGTCGAGATCTGGCGCTGCTCGGTCGCGCGCTCGACCAGCGCGATGGTGTCATTGTTGGGTAGCTCCCGCTCCGCGGCACGGCGGGCGGGGGAGTCCCCGCGGGGAGAGTCGGCCCGAGGCGAGCGCGGCGCGGACTCGCGGGAAGCCGCGGAACGGCGATCCGAGCTGCTGGGCTGGCTCTTGCGGGCGTCGGCGTCGGACGCTGGATCGCTGCCGGGCGCGCTACCCCCGGCGCTCGAGCGGCTGGCGCTGACGGGCACGCCGTCTGCCGGTGCGAACGGCTCGATGTCATGCAGCACGTCCAGGGCAGAGCCCGGGCGGTCATCGGGAGACTTCTCGAGCAGCTCGTAGAGCAGCCGCTCGATCCCTCGCGGCAAGCCGCGCCGCGCGTCCTCCGGCAGCTCCGGCGGCTGCGCAGTACACTGCATGTTGAGCAGCTCCCGGGGCGAAGCGGACTCGAACGGCGGTGCGCCTGCGAGCATTTCATAGAGGATGAGCCCGAGGCAGTAGAGATCGCTGCGAGCATCGACGCCGACAGCGTCGATCTGCTCTGGGCTCATGTACTGCAAGGTGCCCACACTTTGCGTGGTGGTGCGGCTGAGGGCCTCGAGCACCTTCGCGATGCCGAAGTCCATCACCTTCACCTTGCCGCTCGGCAACACCATGATGTTCTCGGGCTTGAGGTCGCGATGAATGATGGGTGGCTCCTGGCGGTGGGCGACCGCCAGCGCCGAAGCGACCTGATTGGCGATCGACAGCGCCTCGGCCCAGTCGAGGCGGCCGCGCTGAGTCAACAGCTCGCGCAGGGTGTGGCCTTCGAGGAACTCCAGGGCCATCACCAGCTGACCGTCGGTCTCGGTGCAGGCCAAGCTGCGCACGATGTTCGGGTGATCGAGGTGAGCCAGGATCGTCATCTCGTTGAGGAACAGGCGCCGGCCGTCCTCGGAGCGCGCGAGCTCGGGACGCAGGACCTTGAGTGCGACGCGACGCTTGGAGAGCCGCTCCTCCGCCTCGTACACCTTCCCCATGCCACCCTCGCCCACCAGGCGGCGAACGAGGTATTCACCGATGCGCTCCATCTGTTCTGCCCTTGTACGCGCCAGTCGCTCGAACGATTCGTGAACCAACGCTTCTGGTGGCTCGAGCTTTCACCCGGCCACGACCCCAGCTCCTCCTCGCACCCGCGCGAGAATGCCGCTCACTCTAGCGCACCCGCTCGGTGGCTCGCTGGAATTGGCGCAGCATCGAGACGAAAACTCCATTCATTTCCAGGCGTTATCCAGGCACCTCGGGTCTCCCATCGGCGCCTGTGGTGGCATCTTCTCCGCCGGCCGGACGACCTCGAGTAGGATCTCGCCATGCGGTGGGTGTGGCTAGCGGTGGTGGCAGGAGCGTTGGCGATCGGTTGCTCGAGCGATGACTCCGCGGGTGGAACTGGGGGCAGCGGAAACAGCGCTAACGGTGGGAGCGGCGGCGCCTCGGGCGGCGCGAGCGACAGCGGGGGCAGCGGCGGCCAGTCGACGCCGCAAGCCGGAGACGTGGAGGTCTTCGCCGAGCTCGACAGCAGCAGCGAGGGCCTCGCGTTCGGCAAGAACGCCCAAGGGGACACCATCCTGTACGTCGGCATGAACAGCACCGACCGCATCGTGACGATCACGGACAGCGGTCAGGTGAGTGAGTTTGCCAGCGTGAAGGCTCCCCTCGGCATGGCACTCACCCAGGACGGAGATCTCCTGGTGTGCGGACAGGACGACTCGACCGGCACCACCGAGGGAGTGATCTGGAAGGTGACTCCACAGGGCGACACCAGTGTGTTCATCCGTGGGGATCTAGAGCCCTTCGAGACCACGAACTTCATCGCCGTCGCGCCCGACGACAAGATCGTGTTCAGCGACTCGGCGTCGGAGCGCGTGTACGTCACCGACTCGGCGGGCCAGAACCTCGCCATCCTCGCCAGCGAGATCAAATACCCCAACGGGATGGCGTTCAGCGCCGATGGCACTCAGCTGTTCGTCGCCAGCTGGAACAACGAGTCGGTGTGGACGATCCCCAGGGATCCAAAGGTCGGAAACTATGGTCCGGCCTCGGAGTTTCTGGGCGGAGTGAAGTCCGTCGACGGTGTGCTGGTGATGGAAGCGGGCGATCTCGTCCTGATCACCAGCGGAGACGGGGTGGTGCGGGCTGACGCGAACGGCTCCGAAGTGTTCGCTGCAGCCGCGAACTTCAGCGTGGCGGCCGGTGTCGGGAGCTACGGCGCCGAGTGGTTGTACGTGACGAACCTGTTTGGCAAGAAGCTCTCTCGGGTGCGGTTCGCTGCCGGAGACAGCGGGTTGACGCTCCCCGTGCGCTAGCGGGTTTGTGGTCGATTGGCAGGTGTTTTTTCAACACGCTGCTACGCGCCGCTGTGGGGTGCGCGAGCGCCCGTAGCCCTGGTATAGGGCGGCGATGTCTAGCCTGTATGAGGCGCTCGCGGCGGGTGGTTTCACGAGCCTGCTGATCCTGCAGCCGACGGCGGGGAGCTTTCGTCTTCGGCTGGCCACCGAGTGGGACGAAGACCTCGACTTCAGCCGCTTCACCCACGACTTTCATCGAGGGCTGCTGCCCTGCCAGGCCCCGCGGGTGCTGGGCGATGGAGTGGCTCGAGCGCGGCTCGAAGAGCTCGGCGCCCGCGAGGCCCTCGAACGACTCCTCGCGGGCATGCAGCTGGGCGCGCACCACGCCGTGCGGTGTGAGTGCCACGCACGCCTCGCGCTCTGCGTGACGACTTATCTGCACTCGTTCCGGGTTGGGCGCAACAACGGCGCCCATGGCCTGTACGCGGGTGGGTTGCGACGTCACGAGGTCAGTACCCAGGAGGCACTGGTGTTTCAAGACGGGCTGAACCTCTCGCGGGCGATGAGCTACAAGAACGCGGCGGCCGGGCTACCCTTCGGCGGTTGCAAGCTCACGGCCCAGTGCGACAATTTCCCCATAGAAACTTATGGATACGCGCCAACTCACGAGCAGCTCCAGCGCTTGGGCTACCTGGCCTGGGTAGTCGACTCGGGGAACCTGGTGACGGGGCCAGACATGGGCTTCGCCCCCGAACTGATCGACGCCCTGCAGCGCCATTTCACCCGCCACATGGTGTGCGGCCCTGGCGCGCGCCTGGGCCACACCGGCGCACCGACCGCCCGCGGGGTGTTTCGCGCGCTGGAGGCCGCAGCCGAAGTACGCTGGGGCGCTTCTGGCCTCTCTGGTCGGGTCGTGGCGATCCAGGGCCTCGGCTCCGTGGGCAGCGTACTGGCGCGCTTCGCTCACGAGGCAGGCGCCCAGCTCTTGCTCAGCGACGTCGACCAAGCTCGGGAGCGATCGCTGCTGGAGAGCCTCCCTGGGAGCCAACCCCTACCACCAGGCGTATTTCCGCATGTCAAATGTGACGTGCTCGCGCCCTGCGCGTTCGGCGGCTTGTTCGATCCCGAGGTCATTTCACGCTTGGAGTGCCAGCTGATCTACGGGGGCGCGAACAACCAGCTGCGGGCCTCGAGCCCGAAGCAGGAGCTCGAGCTGGCGGCGCTGCTCGCAGCGCGAGACATTCTGACTCAGCCCGACTGGACTTACACGATGGGCGGCGTCCTGCTCGGCTTCGAGGAGTACCTGCACCCGGAGCCGAGCCTCGCTCGCGTGGAACAGCGCATCGATGAGGTGTGTGGCGGTGGGACCCGAACGCTGCTCGAGCGAGCGAAGCAGGCCGGGCGCACCCCGGCGGCCCAGGCCTACGCGGATATCTCACCTCGGATCGCCTGACCGGGTGGCACCGAGATTCTGCAGCGCTGGGGGTGCATAACCCTTGCGCGGAGGCGCCCAGCGCGTACCTTCCGCGCTCTATGGATGCTTCGGGAAGCCACGACTCCAACCGCGCTTATTACGACGCGTTCAGCAAGCGCTACGAAGCGGCACGCGGCGACAATGATCCAGGCGGCTACCACGAGCTGCTGGACGAGCTGGAGGCGAGCTTCGTACAGCGCTTCGCCACGGGCCGCGAGGTCCTCGAGGTGGGCTGTGGTACGGGCCTCGTGCTCTCGCGCATCGCGCGCTTCGCCAAGCACGCTCAAGGGCTCGACCTCTCTCCTGGCATGCTCGAGCTAGCCAAGGAACGTGGGCTCGACGTGACCCTCGGCTCAGCCACGGACCTCCCCTTCCCGGACGCGTCGTTCGACGTGACCTGCTCGTTCAAGGTGCTGGCCCACGTTCCGGACCTGGGCAAGGCGCTCTCGGAGATGGCCCGAGTGACCCGCCCCGGCGGCATGGTGCTCGCCGAGCTCTACAACCCCAATAGTTTCCGCGGGGTAGTAAAGCGCTACGGGCCAGCTCGAGAGATCGCCCACGCCACCGACGAGAGTCGGGTGTTCACTGCATATCACAGCCCGAACGAAGCGGAGTCCCTCACGCCCCCCGGCTGCAGGCTGGTGGACAGCCGGGGCGTACGTATCGTGACGCCGACCGCGTTCGTGATGCGCGTCCCCGTGTTGCGTCAGGTGCTGCGGCAGGCCGAGTTCGCGCTGTGCGACACGCCGCTCAAGCGGTTCGCTGGCTTCTACATCGCCGCCTACGCGAAGGTCGCCTGAGCCAGTGGCTGCTCCTCCAGCCCCAGGCTCCCGCTATGCCCGCGCGGCGACCCGCCCTACCGAGTGGTGGCTCGAGAAGTTACGCCAGCGCGCCGAGCGCATGGCCGACGACAAGCTGGACCTGCAGCACCCGCTGGAGCTGAGCGCCGAGGCGCATAGCGCAGCGCTGAATTTCTTCAATGCCGCGTTCCGCGCGGAAGAGTCCGGGCTCCGCCAGGCTCACGAGCTGGCGGAGCGGTTCCAGGCGCGGGATCCCGCCCTGGCAGAGACACTCAGGCTCTACGGCGATGAAGAGGGCTGGCACCGCGAGCTGCTCACGGAGTTCTTGCAGTGGCTGGGTGGCGGTGTGAAGCCCATGGGGCGCGTCACCCGTACGCTGTATCGGCTGTACGGCAGCGCCAAGGCGATGAACAGCATCGTGCTGACGAACCTGATGTTCGAAACCATCGGTTCGACGACGTATCGCCTGACCCTGCGCCGCGTGCGACAGCCCGAGTTCAAGCGCATGCTGACGGTGCTGACGCGAGATGAGTCGTTCCACGTCCCGCTCAACGTGCACTTCCTGCGCGAGGTGATGCGAGACGAAGGCGCCCTCAGCCACCTCAAGCTGCGGGCGCTGCACCGGCTGCTCTTCTACACCCTGGTGCTGCTGCCTCTGGCGAGCCGCCCCAAGGCGCAGGCGTTCGACGGCATCGGTCGGCTGGAGCTGATGCGCGCCTATGCGACGCACCTCGCGGAACTGAGCGACGAGCTCGAAGATCTGGGCCTCAGCCGACCCAGCTGGCTGCTCCGGGCGCTCGGCGCCGAGGCGCGCCCCGCGACCCCCGTGGCGGACGTCAGCGCTGCGGAGCGCTTTGCGGACCGCAACCAGGTTCTGGTACAGGAACTCTGAGTCATGCCCCTGTTCAGCCTGCGCATCGTGACGGAAGATCCCGAGCTGATGAGCCTCGAGCTCTTCGAGCTTGGCGCGCAGGGCATCGAGGAGCGCGCTCACCCCGACGGCACCGAGCTCGTGCTGTACTCGGAGAACGAGACCGAGCTGCGCGACCTCGCGCAGGGCCTGGAACCCAGTCGGGTGCGTCGCTACCGCGTGGTACCGGAGAAGGACGGCTGGGAGACGGCGTGGGCACAGCACCTGGAACCCATCGAGCTGTGCAAGGGCTACTGGGTCAAGCCCACGACGGCTCACGCTCATGGCCCCGCCAACGCAAAGCTGATCCACATCGAACCCGATCTGGCGTTCGGGATCGGAAGCCACGCGACGACTCAGCTGGCGGCGCGCTCACTACTAGCGACCTGGAAAGACGCCAAGCGGGTCCTGGACGTGGGCACTGGAACCGGCGTGCTCTGCTTCATGGCGCGGCTGCTCGGCGCCGAGCGCGTCGTGGGCCTCGAGATCGATCCGCGGGCGTTGCGTTCCGCCCAGAAGAACCTGGGGCTCAACCGGCGCTGCGCGCCGATCGAGTTCAGCGGGACGCCTCTGAGCGAGTTTCAGGAGTCCCAGTGGGACATCGTGATCGCAAACATCGAGGCCACGGTGCTGCTTCAGCTGGCCGATCACCTGGTGCGCGTCGCGGACAAGCACCTGATCCTCACGGGGATCCTCGCGGATCAGCTCTCGGAAGTGCTGCGCGCCTTCGAGAG
>JAUILJ010000405.1 GCA_030433055.1 Polyangia bacterium | reverse complement strand
GGCCGGACGCCGGCGAAGAACAGGTCCGGCTCGAGGAAGATCTGGCCGTCGGTGATCGAGATCACGTTGGTCGGGATGTAGGCGGAGACGTCGGAGGCCTGGGTCTCGATGATCGGCAGCGCCGTCAGCGAGCCGCCGCCGAGCTCGTCGGAGAGCTTCACCCCCCGCTCGAGCAGCCGCGAGTGCAGGTAGAAGACGTCACCGGGGTAGGCCTCGCGACCGGGCGGCCGCCGCAGCAGCAGCGACATCTGCCGGTAGGCGTAGGCGTGCTTGGTGAGATCGTCGTAGATGCAGAGCGAGTGCCGGCCCTTGTAGGTGAAGTACTCGGCCATCGCGCAGCCGGCGTAGGGCGCCCTGAACTTGATCGCCGGGACGACCCGCCGCCGGAGGCACCTCGACGTGGAGGTCCACTACGGGACCGACGGGACGGTCGGGAGCGCCCAGGTTCGGCACCGGTTCTCGACCCCGGTCGGCTCGGACCTGGTCGGGAGCTGGTGAGGGCTCACGCTCGTCGATCGCCCGTGTTGCCGGCGCGCGGCGCGACTGGAAGAACAGATCGCTCACCCAGCCCGCGACGTTGCCGCCCACCACGCCCGCGATGAACAGCAGACCACCCCAGCCGCCCTGCACGAACGGCGCGAGGAACGCGAGGCCACCGAAAATCACCAGATAGCCGCGGCGCGGGCCCTTGCTGCGACTCGCGATGAACCCGCTGATCGCGGCGACCACGAAGCACAGGCCGATGATCCACAGCGCCTCCCACGAACCGTAGCGCAGCATGTGGTGATCGGGCAGCGCCCACACCTCCTGGGTGTAGATCGGGAACCAGTGCATCACGCCGTTGCGCAAGACACCGGTGCAGAACTCGATGCAGGCCACCGTCAGGATGATCGGGTTGGTGATGATGCGACCGATCAGCTTGAGCGCGGGCTCTGGCGCCGAGTCGTCATCGCCGCTCGAGGCGTCCCCGGTATCGAAGTCTTCGTGCCCCGCTTGCCCCGGGCGATCGCGCAGCAGCCCGAACTCGATGAAGAACATCAGCCCGAGCAAGATGCCGGGCACGGCGAACACCACCCACTGGGCAGGCCGACCCGGAAACACCACCTTGGCCAGATCGAGGAACCACTGGTTCGCCGTGAATGCCAGGAAGATGCCGCTCGAGATCATCGTGCCGAAGATCCCGCTGAAGCCCCCGCGTTCCCGTACGTGGAACCAGTGCGCGTTGACCTTCACGATGCTCACCGCACCGAAGCTCTGAAAATACATGTTCACGGCGTAGAGCAGCGAGAACACGAGCAAGAGCGGAGCCTCCTCGGGCCTGCCCGCCGAGGTGACGTAGTGCAGGTAGCCGCCCATGGCGAAGTTCGCCAGAGAGGCGCCGAGCGCTGCCGCGAGGATACCTTTGCGCCCACCCAGCCGATCCACCAGCGGGCCATTGACCAGGAACGCGATCGCGTAGGTGATCGTGCCCGCAGCGAAGATGATGCCGAAGTCCTCCTTCGTCATCAGGTCGCCCAGCGCCCCCTTGGCCACCGTGAGGTTGTAGCGCCCCATGTAGAGGAACGCGTACGTGAGCCCCATGGGGAACCAGTTCAGGAAGCGGCGGCGCCTGAAGTCGGCGGTGTGGCTGAACTCAGCGATCTCGGATCCACTCGTCATCGTTTTTTCAATACGGAAACGCGAGCTACAGGCTTGGCGGCTTTTGCGGCGGAGCGGTGAGCAGAAGATCGGCCACGAAAGCGGGCCCATTCAACGCGACGGTTCCCCCCTTCAGCGGCCTGTACGAGGCTGGGCACCATACACCCGACGGCTGGCCTGGCGAGTGACGAATCCGAGCCGGACAGCCATGGATCACCTCCCGAAACGGTGCCGCCTCCCCCCCTTGCCCCATGAACCGCCCGCTTCGCCAGCGTCTTTTCACGGACCTTCGCGGGGGACCGCCGAGGGGAGTCCCCGAGCAGATCCCGCGCAGGGTTTGGGGGTGAGGGCTGATCGGCCCTTCGAGGCTGCGCTCAAGCCTGCGATATCGTCCAGAAATCGCGTCCCCCGGCGCGCTTCCCGCTTGACTCGAGTCACTCTGTTGAACAGAGTTCGCGACTCATTCGAGCCAGCGTCTCTGACCCGGCACGAGTGGGCCCCGCCCAGCCTCAGGGCAGCGCGGAGCCAGCCTCACGGTGGAGTAGCCAAGTGGTTAGGCAACGGTTTGCAAAACCGTCATACGTGGGTTCGAATCCCATCTCCACCTCCAGACGATCTCGCAGACGGCCAGTGTCGTGGCGAGCACGCACAGGGCAAGACCTAAAGCCAGCCAGCTCTCACTTGCTTGCCAGCTTCGTCGCGTCTGCCAGCGCGCGATCCAATGCGACGGCCAAGGCTCGTCGCCGAGCGTCGACGTAGAGGCTGCCCGCCTTGTCGGCTTCTCCGTGGCCTTGGAAGCGGCGGCCGCCGGCTTCGAGATCGACATCCACGCTCAGCTTGGAGCTCTCGATGTTTGCGCCCGCGGGCGCCGCCACGAGCAGCGGGACCGCGGCGCAGCCGTCGTGGGCCCCCACCGTGGCCATGTAGTCGACCTCGTCTTCAAGGTCGACGTGAACCCGCAGCTTCGCCGCGCCGGCCCCGCCCCCCCGGGCCCTGGATGCTTCCGCAAGGATATCCCGGGTGGCGGCGTGTACGTAGTGGGTCACTTCGCTAGGAACCGCCTTGTCCTTGTTCTTGACCGTGACCTCGGCGAGTTCCAGTTGGCAAGGTGAGAAGGCAGGCACCTGCGCCGGCACGTCGACCTTCGGTGTAGCGTAGGTGCAACCAATGCCACGCGTCGCGAGCATCACCAGCGCGGCGCCCCCCAGCTTCTGCCCCCAGCTCATCGGAGAAAGGTGTCATAGAGCGTGAGCCAAGCCAATGCCACGCTCACGATCGCCAATCCGACGCGGATACAGGACCCCCGCGCTTCTCCAGGGCAGCCCACTACTCGGGGCAGTGGGCCTGGCAACCACCCAACCCCTTGCATTCGTTCTTGCCGCGGCAGTCGTTGGCGCCCGGCACGGCGCAGCCGCCGAGTCCCTTGCACTCGTTGCGTCCACGGCAACAGTCTCCCTCACTGTCTGGCGCTGGCTCGGCGATCACCTGTCTGGCCGGCTTTGGGTCGTCCGCTCGCTTCGGCTCTGGCTCGGGCTCTTCCGCGATGGGGATCGACGGGGGGCCCTCGGCGGCCGTCGGGTCAGCCCCTGGCGTGCTGGCTCGAGCGCCTCCACAACCGCTGAGCAACGCGGCCGCGACGACCGAGGCGAGGCCATTGAACGAGTTCGAGTGGGCCACTATTTTTTCCCCGCAGAATCTTCTTGGAAAGGGACTTCGACTGCCAGTAGCTGAGGCGAGAGTATCACCGTAACCAAGGCGGCGGTGAGTCCAAGGCCAGCTTCCCCATGCGCTCGCCTCGCCCTTGGCCCCTCGCTAAGCCTTGACGGCCAGGCCTACGCCGTTTCCTGACAACCACCAGCCCGTGGGCCGGCGGGTTGTGAGTCGCCTGACGGCACGAGGCGTGCTAGCCGGCTCGCCATGAGGAAGAGAGCGGGGGTACTGGGCCTTGGCCTGGTGGGACTGGCCTTGGCGCTGGCGGCAGGCTGCTCGTCAGGAAATAACGACACGGGAAATGCTGCGGAGAGCTGCGATCTGCCAGCGTCTCAGCTGATTTCTCAGCCGTGCTGTCAGTCCCTGGGCGTGGACGCGTGCGGCGCCGGGCTGTTCTGCGCGGCCTTCGACGGGCGCCAGCAAGCAACCTGCTACGCCGAGCGCTCGCGCGCCGATCAGACCGAGTGCGCCGCGGACGTGCAGTGCCTGAGCGGCTCGTGCAACACGACCGCCACCGCCTGCCGGAGCCTCGCTGGCACCACCTGCTCCAGTGACGTGGGCTGCGCGCCTGCTCCCGACAACAGCCGCTTCGCTTGCGATCCGGGGACGAACACCTGCCTGCCCATCAACCCCATGGACGGCGGCCTGTGTGAACAAGACGAGGACTGCAACAGCGGGCACTGCGTCGCGCAACGCTGTGAGAGCGGGGGCAACGGGTCGCCCTGCGGCGCCCCCAGCGACTGCAACTCGAACATCTGCACCAACGGCAGCTGCAGCGACGGGGGCAGTGGCGCAAAATGCGCGGGCAACGAAGAGTGCAGCGTGGGTACGTGCATCGGCGGCAGCTGCAGCACAGGTCAGGCGGGACAGACCTGCAACGACGTCTCCGACTGCGCGCCCGCCGCGCACCACTGCGTGGGAGGCAAATGCCAACGGGGTGAGCAAGGTGATCCCTGCGGTACCAATGCCGACTGCGGCTCCGATGCTCGCTACTGCGCCAAGGGCCACTGCAGCTCCGGGTGGTACGACGACCCGTGTGACGACGCATCGGACTGCGATCCGAAGTACCCCAAGTGCACCGCAGGGAAATGCAGCGCGGGCAAAGGCCTCGGGCAGGCGTGCTCTCAGTCGAGTGAGTGCGCCAAAGGCGAGAGCGATCTCGGTCAGCCCGTGGCCACCGAGTGCGACGCGACCAAGCACACCTGCGTGATCTCGGCGGGCGGCAAATGCGACATCGCGTGGGACACCGAGTACTGCGCGGCGGGGCACTCCTGCCAGCCTGATGAAGGCAACCCGGGTCAGTGCGAGATCGAGAACACGCCGTGCACTGGCAGCTACTGCTACGGCTGCAACGGCCCGAACTGCTCCGTGAACTGGAGCTGCTACGACGGCTGGGCATGTCTCTAGTCCGCATGCGCGCGCTCGGCCGCGTCGCGCTCCTGAGCGGCTCGATCACGCTGCTTGGGGCTTGCGCCGCGCACCCCCCGGCGCAGGCTAGCGCTCCAGCCGCCAGCAGCCCCGATTGCTCGCGCTTCTGGCAGCGCATGAGCGTGCAGCTGCCGGGCACCTGGCAGGCGGATCTGGAAAACGGGAAGCAGCTGACGGAGTCGTTCTCCCTCGTCTCCAACCAGAGCGCGCTGGTGGAACGGTTCATCACACCGAGCGGCAAGCAGACCATCAGCGTCTATCACCCAGACCAGCGGTCATTGATGCTCACGCACTACTGCGGGCAGGGCAACCAACCCAGGTTGCGCTCGGCACAGGTCGACGCAGATCAGCTCGTGCTGCGTTTCCTCGATGCAACGAACATGAGCGCCGAGGCCTCGGTGCTCGTGGAGAAGCGACTGCGATTTCTCGGTCAAGACGCGTTCGACCAGACGGAGATCTACCGCGGTCCTGACGGCGCGCTCGAGGAGACGGTGTTTCACTTCAAGCGCACCTCGACCGAACGTGAACTGCGAGACACACGCTGAGTGTAATCGTTCGTTCGCGCTCGCTTGAGTTCGGGCGCAGCGACGGCGTTCCTCACCCCAAAATCGATCTCGAACGCGTTTCTCGTGAACACCGCCGGGGGCTCCGGGCACTCCTGCTTGAGTGTTGCTGAGCCGTTCGCACTCCGCGACGGTGACGCCACTCCACCAGCATGCTTCGTCGGAGCAGGCTGGCGCTTGACTGCTCGCACGCGCTCGCGTGCGGGTTCGCTCTACGTGCGCTCTGTCAAGAGCGTGGGAGGGTCCATGAAAATGCACGCATTCAAGTTCTTGTCGCTGGTCGGTTTGGCTTTCATCATCACCGCGACCTCAGGTTGCAACATTGAAACACATGATGGCAACGAGGACGGCAGCTGCGAAGCCAGCGGTGGGTCGAGCTTTGGCCACGTAGCCTCAGGCGGCAGCGCGTCCTCCAGCGGAGGTTCGAGCAACGGGGGCTCTGGCAGCACGGGCTCCGCGACCGGCGGCGCCAGCGCCTCGAGCAGCGGAGGGACGGCTGGCGGCCTTGCTGACTGCAGCAGCGACACCGACTGCGACAGCGACAGCTTCTGCAACGCGAACCTCTGCACCCCCGCAGAACCCTGCAGCAGCGAGAGCGATTGCGGCATCGGCTTCAACTGCGCCGCTGAGTCGGGCCTGTGCTTGCCCGCCGCAAGCGAGACCTGCGCCGAGCTCAGCGATGAAGCGGCGTGCAGCGATCGAGACGAGTGCGAGGTGATCTACGCCGGCGTGGACTGTAGCTGCGGCGCAGGCTGCGAGTGCATGGGGGGAGAGCCAGGCTGCGTCTGTGCATCCTTCGAGTTCTTCCGCTGCGAGGCGCTCGCGAACTGAGCGACCGGCGCGGCGCGACGCGTGACGGAGCCGTGGTGCTGGGCTCCGTCACTGATCGTCGCTGGTAGCGCGCTCGCTCGTTCCCAGGCAGAAATCCTGCCAGCGATGGCGGAGCGTGGTGCTGGCGCGGAGCTCCGGGACGAGCGCACCTGCCAGGCCAATGCCGGACAGGAACGCCGCAGCCTCCCGAGCGTCCGCTGGCAGGTGCTGGCCCTCTGCGGCGGTCAGGCGCTGAAGCGCACCGAGCAGCTCCTGTGCTTCGGCGCGCGCGGCCTCCAGCTCTGGTCCGCTCAGGCAGCCGCGTTCAGCTTCTCCCTGTGGAAAAAGCAGACGGAACGCCGCAGGGTGGCGCTGGGAAAAACGCACGGGCACGTCGAGCGCTTCGCTCAGGCCCTTCGCCGAGGACAGCTGCGTGGAGAACTCCTCGAGCGCCTCGCGCCCAAGCTCCGTCACCAGCGCGCCGATGTCAGCGAAATAGGTGTAGATGGTGCCACGCGCGAGCTCTGCGCGGAGCGCCACCTTCTCGACGCTGAACCCCGACCAGCCAGCGTCCTTCGCTACTTCCCATGCGGCGTCCAGGATCTCGCGTCGCCGCCGCGCGCGCTCCCGCTCACGCCGCTCCTGAATTCCCATCCTACGGAATCTCCTGTTCAGCCTGAGCGGTTTGGAATGACTGCACCTCCATGCGAGGCATGAACCTCACTGGATGCTGCTTGATCACCGGGACGACGGGCGAAGTGGGGTCGAGGTGCGGCCCCGGCCTGCCAGCGGAAGCAAGCGTGAGCAGCGTGGCCGTCATCGCCACCAGCAACGCAAGCGCCGCGAGCCGCCACGCCTCGGGCCTGCGGGACCGTTGCCCCGAAGCGTTGGCGCTCGCGTCCCCTGGGCCCGCTTCAGTCTCGTTCGCGGGGGGTGAGGAGCCCTGAACGGCCAGTGCATCGTAACATTGCACGACCCCGGAGACCTCGGGGCAGCGCTCAGCCGTCTCGGTGACACGGAGCTCGAGTTCATCCAGCGCGCTGGCGACGCGCGCTCGGCGTCGCACGAGCGTCTCGCCGAGTTC
>JAUILJ010000404.1 GCA_030433055.1 Polyangia bacterium | reverse complement strand
CGGGTCCGATCCTCCAGTCCATCGCCTTCGGCTGAAAAACATCCCCAATCGGCTACGCCTCGGGTTGCGAGCTCGAGGCGTGTCGCCGTTTGTATGACTCCAGCCTACATTTTTTGCTGGGAAAGACTGGCGACGCTGACGGCGTTCAGATAAGGCCTGGCCGGGAACTCGCTGCTGGGCCTCGCGGTCACCAGCCGCTCGAGACCGTTACCGAGCCATGACTCTACCCACAGCAAGCAGTGTCCTCGCCGTGCTCTCGGCCCATCCTTCCCGGGAAGCCTGGGCCACCCTCGTCCGCGAGAGCGCTCTCGACGCGTACGCCAAGCGCGAGCGCAGCGTGCGCGCCAGCGATTCAGCGCGGCTGGAGGGCGACTCCGCGACGCCCTACGGCGATCTCAAGGAGCTGCTCTCCCGGGAACCCCAGAACGACACCGAGCGCTGGACGCTGGGGGCGCTGTGCGCGCTGGCGCTGGTGGGGGATGAGCGCCGCGCGGATACCGCAGACGCGCTGGTCTGGCTCGCAGCCAACACCCCGGTGGACGCCCTCTCGATGCTCGAGGAGGCCCTGGGTGAAGACGCGGAGGCGCTCTGGCCGCGCCTCGCACACATCGCCCGCTCGCCACAAGAGTTCGCGCTCGGCCGAGGCGAGGCACTGACGGCAGCCGCGGCGCTGATGACCACCAAGTCTTCGAGCGCCGCTCGGGAGGTGCGTGAGCTCGCTTCGCGCACTCAAGATCCCTTGCTCGCCGCCGTGCTCACGCCGAGCAGCGACAGCGGGGACCGTGGCAGCAGCCTGAGCGGAGAGCTCACCGCCGCCCCCCGGCATGCCGCGTGGACCGCCATCCTGGGCCTCACGGGGATCCTCGCCGTCGTGTGGCTGGTCAAGCTACTCGGACGATACGCGCTGGCCTTCAAGCGCCCCGCCGCCGTACGCCTCACCAGTCGAGGGCTGGAGCTCGATCACCGCACGGAAATGCTCGGGCGCGTGCTGCGCGACCGGGAAACGCTGGTACCGATCGACAACGTCGCCAAGGTGACCCGCGAGGTGCGCTACGCCCGCGCTGGCCTATACGCAGGGCTCTTCGCGCTGGCCATCGGGCTGTACGCGGGGATCAGCCTGTTCGTCGACGGCGTGCGTGTCCCAGGCTCCTCGCCGAGCCTGCTGGGGATGGCCTTCGTGCTGGTCGTGGTGGGCCTGGGAGTGGACTTCGGCCTCAGCAGCCTGAGCGACTCCGCGAGGGGCAAGTGCCGCCTGGTGGTCGAGCCGCGCAAGGGCAAGCGCCTGTGTATCGCCACCCTGGATCCAAGCACCGCCGACGCGATGCTCGCGCGCCTGGCAGAGCAAACCAAGGTCTAGCCCGAGCACAACGGTTCCCCACGGATTCAAGCTTCGTCGCTACTCTTGGGCCTTCCCCGAGGGTTGGGGGGGAGGCGCAGCAGGTGCCGCCGAACCGCTCCCCTTCGGCTCCGCAGCCCCATCGCCTTTGACCGCTGGTTTGGCAGGCGGCGTCGGAGGCGCGTCTCGCTCGCCGTGCGAGCCCTTGTCAGAGCCAGCTTTGCCGGAGCTCGCTTGCTTGGCGTCCTTGCCACCTTGCTGCTTGGAAGCGGCGTCGGCCTTGGCCTTGGCGGCCTTCTCGGCTTCTTCCTTCTTGCGCTTCTCGGCGCGCTCCTTCGCGCGTTGCCGTGCCTCTTCTTGGAGCTGCTTGGAGTACTCGCTGATGGCCTCGAGCAGCGGCGCCAGCTGCCTCCCGGTCGCTGACACCTTGCCGACGATGCGGTCGCCCTGGGCCGAGAACTCCACGCTCTGAACCAGGCGCTTCTCGCTCTTTCCCAGCAGCCTGGCGGCCAGCCCAGAGAGCTTGATGGTCACCACCGCATTCAGCGCCGAGTCAAACTGCGCGGCGTGCTTCTGTGCCGCCGCGGGGCTCTCGTCTTGCGCTTCTAGCTGAGCCAAGACGCCGTCTCCCGCCGGGATGAGCTTCATGCGCACCCAGCGGATCGACTCCGGCATGTCGAACGGGATGCCCTTGAACGCTCGATACGGGGAGCGCAAGAACACGCTCACCACTTCCTTGCCTTCGGGGTTCGGGAACCGCAGCGGGGCCTTGAGCTGCTTGGCTTGCTCCTCGATCCCCGAAGGACCCACGATCACGACTCCGCGGCTCTGCTGCACCAGCACCCGATCGGCGCGGTCCACGTGGGCGGTTGCGATCCGATCATCCAGCCATTTCCCCTTGTCCTTGCTGCCTTTGACCAGCCGATCGATGGCGCCGTGGATGCGCTTCTCCGAGGCGTGGTGCTTGAGCACGATCACCGCCTTCGAGGAGTCCCTGAGCTGTGGCGCCGCGATCAGCATGCGATCGATGTCGCGGATCGGGTCGAGCTTGGCGGTCTTGAAGAACGCAGCCCACTGCTCCGCCGCCCCCAGGAGATCTCCGATCAGCGCCCCGGTCGAGTGCTTGCGGATGCGGTCGCCGAACACCAGCAGGCGGATGTTGGCGTTGGCGTCCGTGACTTGCCCCGCGGAACCCGCGAGGGCGACCGGGTCTTTGATCGTCTTCGAGCGCTCGGCGACCGGGGCCTGGCTCTTCGGCAACTCAGGCTTCGGGGTCGGCTCTGGTTTCACGGGGGCGGCGTCGGGCCCGGCATCGGTGATCCGAGGTGCTCCGGCGTCGGCTGCGGCGTCCGCGATACCTGCTGCGTCGGCACCTGCGTCCGCGCTGCTCTTCAGGGGCTTGTCAGC
This sequence comes from Polyangia bacterium, assembly GCA_030433055.1. GTDB lineage: Bacteria > Myxococcota_A > Polyangia > Polyangiales > Polyangiaceae > JAHBVY01. The sequence goes on along the minus strand of JAUILJ010000404.1, from coordinate 4,502 downwards.
TTGGCCTGCGTCGGGCTTCGCGGTGCCGGCTTGCTTCTTGGGCAACGACCAGTCTTCGTCGTCCTCCTCATCGCTGTCGTCCTCCAGCTCCTCCTCGTCGAAGTCGAGGTCCTCATCCTCGTCGTCCTTCGCGCTCGGTTCGCTGCCCTTCGCCGTGGGCGGAGGCGACTCGTCCTCCAGCGTGACGGGGATGCCGATCCAGTCTGGCGGCTCCTCGATATCCGAGTCGTCCTTGAACTTCATCAAGGAGACGAGGCCCAGCGGCGCGCTCAGCGGGGTGAGCGGAACGTGGAGCAGCAAGGAGATCCCGAGCGCCCCCAACACGAGTCGGAGTCGGGTGTCGCGTCGCCCACGCCACTCCGCTCGAAAAGCCACAGGCCTCAACATACTGCTCCAGGGTCAGGCGTGCGAATGAGCCGGTTTATTCTGAAAAGCGGCGTCGCGTCTCGCCATCGCGAGTTGGCACGCCCTTCGCTCTTGGAGGTTGCGAAGGCAATCCCCGCGTTTGCTGGGGCGGCGCCGCCTGGAGCGGCGCACCGAGCGTCGCCGTCGAGTGGACCCTTGGGCGCAGTGCAGCGCTCCTCTCCCCCAACCCGCCAAGATCTCTAAACCAAGAATTCAAGTTTTCAGCCTAAATGTCTGTATTCAAACTGGTCTCCGGCCTGACGCTTGCTCCGACCTACGCGAGTCCTCGCTGCCCGACGCGAGGCGACTCGGTCGAGGGCGCTGCGAGACATCGCGCCCCGCTCAGGCGTCATAACCGCCGAGAAGTGGATCCAGCTGCCGCGCTGTGGAAAGAAAGGGCCTGCCTGTGACCTCCGAACGCCGTCCATCCACGAACTCGCGCGTGCATCGCCGCCAGCTCCGGCGTGTGTTGAGCGTCTCCCTGAGCGCTGTGTTGGCCGGTGCGTGCCTCCTCGCGTGCGGCACCCGCGAAGAGCCGCCTGGGGTCGACGAGCGCGCCGAAAAGCCCAAACAGACTCACTCCAAGGCCTCCGGCGCGGCGCCGAGCCTGCCCGAGGAGCTGACTCAGACCGCCAACGCCGCCGACGCCGGCGCGGAGGCAGAGGACGCGGCAGTCGACGCAGCGCCCTACACCGGCCCCTGGTTCGCGGTCACGAAGATCGCGGCGGCGGTGTTCAGCGAGCCCAAGTTCGATCAGAAGCAGAAGCTCGGCTACATCCGCAACGGTGGGCGGGTGCCGGTGGATCCCAAGCCGGTCAGCACCACCAACTGCAGCGGCGGTTGGTACAAGGTCAATGGCGTCGGCTACGTCTGCGGCAACCTCGGCACCACGGACCTAGAGCACCCGGAGGTGAAGTTCGCCATCAAGGCACCAGACCTCAGCGAGGTGCTGCCCTACGTCTACGCGCGCAACGCCAAGATGGGCACTCCGCTCTACCGCTCGGTCCCGTCGAAGGAACAGATGCTCACCTACGAGCCGTACCTCGACCCCAAGAAGAAGGCCGAGGAGAAGGCCAAGGCGGAGGCTGAAAAGAAGGCGAAAGAGGCCGCCAAGGCGAAAGAACAAGAGAAAGCCAAGGAAAAGGCCAAGAGCGACGCCGCCAAAGACCCGAGCGACGACAAGGCTGACAAGGCGGACAAATCCGACTCCAAGGACGCAGGCAGCGCGAAGAGCGCCGACAAGCCGGTGGCGGAGAAGGATACTCCCAAGCTGATCGACGGCATTCGCGAAAAATCCGCAGAGAAATCTGACGACAAGCCGGACGAGACGAAGAGCGATAAGCCGATCCCGAAGCCCGGGGACACGCGCAGCGCCTCCGCCACGCCGGGTGAGCTGGGGGACGCCCCAGAGGCGGGCGAAGAGGGCGACGCCGGAGCGCCCGATCAGCCGTGGTGGCAGCAGGACAACATCAAGGACAAGCTGCACGAGGTCACCCTGGAGCAGCTGTCCGCCGACGCGGATGACATCCTGGCCAAGCGCATGGTGACGGGCTTCTACGTCGCCGTCGACAAGACGTTCCGCTGGAACGGACGCACCTGGTACAAGACCACCAAGGGCTTGGTGACCCCTGCCGATCGCTTCTGGCAGACAGCCGGTTCGAAGTTCCAGGGCACGGAGCTCGGCAGCAAATTCAAGCTGCCGTTGGCCTGGGCGTACGGGGGGCGGAAGACCGCGCCAACCTACGAGATCGACACCGACAAGCGCCGCGTGAGCCCCAAGGAGCGCATCAAGCGCTTCGAACCCCTCCAGCTAACGGGCAAGGAAATCGAGATCCGGGGCATCACCTACAGTGAGATGGCCGACGGCCAGTGGGTGAAGAATATCCACGTGAGAATTACCCGACCGGGTGCGCCTCCCGAGGACCTCAAGCCTGACGAGCGCTGGATCGACGTCAACCTCAAGGAGCAGACGCTGGTCGCCTACAAGGGCTCGACCCCCGTCTACGCAACGCTGGTGTCCAGCGGCAAGACGTCGAGCGTCAAGAAGAAGGACCACAGCACTCCCGAAGGTGAGTTCCGCATCCGCGAGAAGCATGTCACCACGACCATGGACGGTGACGGAACCGCGGCCGGGGATCTGCCCTACTCGATCGAGGACGTGCCCTACGTGATGTACTACAAGGGCTCGTACGCGCTGCACGCGGCGTTCTGGCATAGCAACTACGGCATCAAGATGAGCCACGGCTGCGTGAACCTCTCGCCGCTCGATGCCAAGTGGGTCTTCCTGTTCACCGACCCCCAGCTGCCCAAGGGCTGGCACGGGGTCTGGGCCACGGACGGCCGCCCCGGCAGCCGCGTCCGCGTCCACGAGTAGGTCCACGCCGCCTGCTGGGCTTAAGCGGTGTCTGCAGTGGTCGTTACAGCCCAGGTGCAGTCAGCCTGCGATTGTTTCCACCACACGGGGGTCCGCTTGACTCGAAGCCAGGCCCGGACCATCTAGGCAGGTCTTAGATGGATCAATTTTCCGCACATCTCGATCGCGGCTGGGATCTCGTCCAGCGCGGGGACTCTCGAGGCGCAGAGCAGAGCGCTCGGCGCGCGTTGGAGCTCGATAGCCAGTCTCCGGAGGCCTACAACCTGCTCGGCTACGTGGGCGCCCTGCAAGGAGATTTCGAGGACGCCGTCGAGTACTACCGGCAAGCGATCGCCCTGGATGATGGCTACCTCGAGGCCATGCTGAACGCGGCTGAGGTGTACATCCACCCCCTGGGCGAGTTCGAGGAGGCGCTCGCGCTGTGTGACCAGGCGCTCGACCTGGCTCAGAACGACGACGAGGTCGTCGACACGCTGCTGCTGAAATTCGACGCGCTGCTCGGCATGAACGAGCTGGAACGCGCGCGCGAACTCTGCAGTCGTTTCCCCGAGGGACCGTTCGAGAATCCGAACCACACCTTCCTCGTCGGACGAGCGCTGTACGAGGTTGGCGAGGTGGAGCGCGCCGCACCTCTGGTGGAGCAAGCCGTCAAGGACAGCCCCAAGAACCCCGAAGCGTTCTACTACCTGGGGCTGGTGCGCGACGAACGCGGCGACACGCCGGGAGCGACTCACGCGTTCCTGCGCTCACGAGAGCTCGACCTGGAGCTCCCCAACCCGTCGTGGTCGCTCACCTCCGAGACGTTCGAGCACAGCGCACGGCAAGCCGTAGCCGCTCTGGACCCCAAGCTACGAGCGTTCGTCGACGAGAGCCATGTCTACGTCTCCGATGTGCCCGGCGTGGAGGTAGTGGTCGACGGCGTCGATCCTCGAGCGCTGCTGTTGCTCGACGCGGTCGCTGGTCCGGATGGGCTCCCCGCGGATCAAGCGCGGCTGTTCGTCTACCAGCGCAACCTGGAACGCCTCGCGGGCGCGCTGGAGCACATCGAGAGCGAGCTGACCGCGGCGCTGGACAGAGAAATCACGGCACTGTTCATCGAGCGTCGCGAGCCCACCCATCGCTGCATGGACTAGACGCGCCTCGGGGCACTGCATTTGCCCTGCGGAAATTGCGACTAGCCAGCGTCGCCAGGCTGATCGTCAGGCTGCGCGAGCTCCAGGCGGCTCAGCGGCTCGGCGTTGACCTTCGCGGTGGAGACCAGGGTGTCGAGCAGCTGACGCCCGATCTTGGCTACTCCGAGCAGCGCCAGCACCCGCGTGCGCTGCAGCTCGGCGCGCTCCCGCTCCGCGTCGTCGCTGGCAGCCAGGTGAGGCTCGAGGGCGACCAGCGCTTCCTCCAGGGCCTCGATGGCGTGACGGATCTCACCGCCTTCACGCTCGGCGAACACACGGGAGATCATCTTCCAGATCTGCACTTCTGCGGTGTAGTAGTCCCGACGCTCGCCAGGCACCCAGACGGCCCCAGAACATCTTGTCCCCGCCCGTCCCCACCGTCACGACGGCATCAATCTGCCGCTCACGAAACAACCTCGCTCGCATCGGCCAACATGTTCAAGCAATATCAGCAACAGCAGCAGCAGCAGCAGCAGCAGCAGCAGTTGGACACGGCAGCAGCACTGGCTACAGCGCTAAAGCTGTCTACTGGCGGTGGCGTCAAGACGACC
>JAUILJ010000403.1 GCA_030433055.1 Polyangia bacterium | reverse complement strand
GGTCGCGGTGCCAAAGGCCAGGCAGGCCGTGAATGTCAGCTTGAGGATCGAGACGATGACCGACGTGGCCGCAAGGTTGTGGTTCGAACTGCCTCCAGCGGCAGCACTCGCAGCGTCCAGCCGCCCCACGATCACGCTGAACAATCCGAAGCCCAGCATCACGGCGATGGTCGCGATTCCGCTCGGAATACTCAGCTTGAGGATGTCCCAGGTGAGCGACCGACTGCGTGCGCTCAGCGAGAAGGGCTTGAACGGAACGCGATACTTCGACTTGAGCGTCCAGCCGACCATGATGGCGAGGCCCACCCAAGTGCACAGCGCGTCGGCGAGGCCAGCGCCCTCGATGCCTAGATGAGGGACGCCGAGAGTGCCGAAGATGAACACCCAGCACAGAAAGATGTTCAGCGCGTTCATCACCAACGCGCTCACCATGTGCACGTGCGTCTTCCCCAGCCCGTCGAAGAAGGCCTTGAAACTGAACGTGATGACCATCGAGGCGATGCCGAGCAAGCGCCAGTTGAGGAAGCTCTGGGCCGCTGTACGCACCTCGACGGAGGGCAGTGCGAACTTGAGGATCGTGGGGGTGAGCGCGTAGGCGATAACCGTGGTGATCACGCTGGCGACCAGCGAGAACATCCAGCTGTTCACCAGCACTTCGCCTGACTTGCGATAGCGCCCCTCGGCGAAGCGACGGGCGGCGATCGCCTGAGTGCCCACGGAGATCGCGCTCAGGGAGCCGCCGAACATCCAGAGCAAGACCAACGATGGGAACAACGCCGCCTGAGCGTTCGAGCGCTCCGGCTCCGCGAGATAGCCGAAGAAGAAGTTATCGACCTCGTTGACGATGCTCTGGCTGAGCATCGCCAGCACCGTCGGCAGCGCGATGCGCAGGACCAAGGAGTAAGGGTTCCTGCTGGTATCGATCTTCAGCTCGGCCGCGAGCTGAGCGCTCGGCGGCGGAATCGATACCGTCTCCCCTTCCCCAACCGTTGAATCGACGCCAGGCGTCTCCACGTTCGCGCTCTCCGTGCCTTCGAGGACTGCATCCGCCGGTTCACCCGCATCCGTCGGGATGCGCCCGGAATCGAGAGGCGCGGAAGAACGCGCCGCAGGCGTGCTGGAAGACATGTGTGAGGGGTTGGGGGTAGCGCAGCTCGAGACGACGCCAGGAATCCAGTGTGGCTGAGCTTTAGAGCGGACCTTGCCTAGGCGGCAAGTCCGGCGCGAAAAAAGCGGCCTCCCAGACTTGGAAGGCCGCTTGTTGTGGTGTGTTTTCAGTCACTTCGGCCAAAGCCGAAGGGAACCGAGGGAACACGGGAGGCGCTCGATCAAAGGCGCCTCGAGTCTCACGCTCCTGCTGCTCAGCGCAGCGCGATGGCCTGCTTACCGCCGTACATCTGCAGCAGCTGCTTGGCTTCTGTGGAGTCTGGCTTGTCCTTCAGCAGCTCCGCGAGGGTCTTGATGGCCGCATCCCGCTTGCCGACGGCGCGCTGCATGCGCGCGAGGTGGATGCGGGCTTCTGCCCCGTCATCGATCTCCGCCCACTGCCGCGCGACGCGGTGGGCCTCACCCCACGCCTTCATGTTCGCGGCGGCCTCACTCCACGCCTTCAGCACGTCCGTGTTCTTGCGGTTGTTCTTGCCCAGCTTGCGCAGCATGTTGAAGCCCTTGATGCGCTTGCCAGCGTTCATCATCGCTTGGGCCTGCGAGATCTGCTCCGCGACCGCAGCGTCCTTGGAGAGCTCGCTGGGCTTGATCGCGCCGGGTGCAGCGGCGACGGCAGTGGGGGTGGCGACGGGGTCGGCGCCCGCCTTCAGCTCGGCGGTTGCTTCACCATCTGTATCCGCGGGGGAATCCTCGCCGGCAGACTCGTCACCAGCGCTCGTGGCGACCCCTTCTTCCGTCGCCTTGTCATCCTTGGCCTCGGCCTGGTCCTCCGTAGCGGCGTCGTCGACGGCGGCAGTCTCCGCCTCTGGGCTGTCGTCTGCGGTCGGATCTCCATCGACTTGGTCGCCCATGTCGCTGGCTTCTTCATCGGCCATCGCGAGATCCTCGTCTGGGGCTCCTGCTTGATCCGCCGCCGCCAGGGGTGCCTCCTCCAGCGTCGCGGTAGGCGTTTCCTCAGCGGGCGCCTTCTTGCCGATCATCGCCATGGCGCGGGCACGCATCTGGGGGTTCTGAGCACCAAGGATAGCGCCACCAGCGACCGCAATGCCCAGCGCCGCGAGGATCCCCGTGGCAATGGCGCGGCGACGCCGCTGACGCTTGACGGGCTCCTGGAGAGCGTCCTCTAGGGCTTCGCGGAGTTGATCCGCGGACTGATAGCGTTGCTCGGGTTCGGTGGCGAGTGACTTCTGAACGGTCTTGTCGAACATGGCTGGGAAACCTCTGGTTGGAGCTCGTCGACGCAAACTCTCCGGCTGACCGCGGAGCTTTTTGTCGAGCAAGGCGACGGTGGTTGAAGCGACGTGCGGCAGGCGACCGCTCGCGAGTTGGTAAAGCACGGCCCCGAGCGCATAGACGTCGCTGCGTTCATCGACGTCACCGCGCACCTGCTCTGGTGCCATGTATTCTGGGGTTCCGACCAGGTGCAGCGCACCGCCATCGGCGACGAGCTCTGCGCCGAGCTTGGCCACGCCAAAGTCGAGCAGCTTGAGCGTGCCGTCCCGCAGGAGAAACAGATTGCCGGGCTTGATATCGCGGTGGATCACACCGGCGGAGTGAGCGCACGAGAGCGCGTTGCAGGCCTGAATGCCGATCCGCGCTGCTTGACGCCAACCGAGGCACCCTTCGCGCTCGACGAGCTGACTGAGGTCCTCGCCGTCCAGGAGCTCCATCGCGTAGTAGGGGCGTCCATCTGCGGTCAGGCCGTAGTCATACAGCGTCACCAGGTTCTCGTGGCGCAGGTTCGCGACGCTGCGCGCTTCCACGGAGAAACGCTTCAGCTGAGCATCAGAACCCTTCGAAGCAGGGAGCACCTTCAGCGCCACGCTGCGCTTGAGGTCCACATGCTCAGCCTCGAACACCTCACCCATCTCGCTCTGGGCCATGCGACGTACCAGGCGGTAGCGTGTCCCCGGCAAGAGTGAGCTGTCCTCTGAAGCTGGCGCCGGCGCGGCCGCTACTTCCGCAGCACCAACCGACGCCTGGGGAGCAGTGTCCTGCTGAGCCGCAGGTTGAGCCACAGGCTGAGCCTCAGGCTTGCTCTGGGGTTTCGGCGGAGGCACCGCGGCAGCTGCCTTCTTCGGGGGTGAGGCGCTCTCGGGGTCGCTCTTAGCCGGAGCTTGGGCACTGGCCTGGGCGGGCGTCGGTGAAGCGGGCAGTGCCCGAGGCAGGCTCTGTGCCTTGCGCATCACCGCGACCAGCCGCGCGAACTCCGCGCGAGTCTTCGCAGGTTCCGCGGGGTAAAGGCGCCCCATCAGATGAGCGATACGCGCCCGCACGCTGGTCTCCCCGTTGGCCATGCTCGGCGCCTTCTTGAGCAACCGAACCAGATCCGTCACAGCGTCCCGTGCCGACGCGTAGCGGTCTCCGAGCCCCGGCGCCGTCATACGCGCGATCACCGCATCGAGCTCCGCGGGCGCGCCGAACTCCCCGGCGAGGGGCGGCGGATTGCGCCGCCCCAGGGCGACCTGAGCCAGGTGCTCGCTCGGGTCCCCCTGCAAGAAGCGCCGTCCAGCGACCAACTCCCAGAGGATGATGCCTACCGCGTATATATCCGCAGGGATCCCTCCAGGCGTCTCGTTCGCGACCTCTGGGGCTACGTAGCCCGGCTTGGCAAACACAATGCCGGCAACTGTCTGGCAACGTCGGTTCTCACCTCGAGCGGTACCGAAATCGATCAGCTTCACGTCGCCGCCGTAGCCCACCATCACGTTCTGGGGGCTCAGGTCGCGATGAACGATGCCGAGCGGCTTGCCCTCTGCGTCGGTGCGCTCGTGAACGTGAGCGAGCGCATCGGACAAGGTCACTGCGACCGCGACCGCATCCGCCCAGCCGATGTCCAGCTTGAGCTGGATGGCGCGCGTACGCACCTCGCCCAGGTTGCGCCCCTCCACGTGCTCGACGACCACGTAGGGGTTCCCATCGTCGTCCTTTGCAGCCTCCAGGATCTGCGCGACGCCAGGGTGCTGCAGCTGAGCCTGGATGCGAGCCTCGTCCAGGAAGCGCGCGAGGAATGAGCGGTCCCCGGCATGGTCTCGGCGGATGATCTTGAGGACGCACGGCCTCTCCGCGCCGTCGATGCCTCCCGCCGTGGCCAGGAACACCTCGCCCATGCCTCCCCGAGCGATCTGCCGAAGCAGCGTCAGGTGAGCGTACCGCCGAGGTAACCCTTGAGCGGCGAGGGCCTGAGCAAAGCTGGAGTCTGCTGCCTTGCTCCCACCCAAGGCTCCCGCGCGAGGCGAGTTCCCTTGTGATTTCGAAGCGTTAGGTGCCGGTCGTGAGGCTGCCATGAGCCCAACCTGCACGATGTAGGATAAAGTGGTCAAAAAAGCAGAGCGCATTTCCCCGGGCGCCGATTTCAGGATTCTCTCGGGCTTGGAACCACGCAGCACGAGCGGACGAACCTGCGGTCCAGCCCGCAGTCCGGAGCCGCACGGGCTTCCTGCCTCGCGCCGTCGTAAAGAAAAACCTGTTGCTGGGGAATGCACCCGGGGGCTTCCCGGTTGCTCGCCAGCCGGGGCTCTGTATGCTCCGCAGCCACGAAGGCGACCTTTGAACAGGCTCACTCCCCACTCGCGCAGCACTCCGGTGCCCAGCCCAACGCGCCACCTGGCGGTTCGCCGCTGGGCGCTGGCCTGCGTGCGTGCCGCGGCCGCCTTCGTCGCCACCTGGCTGTTGTTCGGCAGCAGTCCCGTGCTAGCGGCCGAAGGCGACATCAGCCCGCTGCCTGTGCCCGCGCCGATGTGCGGAGCGAACGGCACCACGATGGAAGCGCCACCGCCGCTCCAGAGCCCGAGCGGGGATGAGCTGAGCGCGCCTTGCTCCGAAGACCTCATGCGCCTGGTCGGCGCGACCAGCGAGCAGCCCAACAAGGACGCGCTGTGGCTCGCGCAGGCCCAAGTGGATCACGCGGTCCTGTTGCTAGGCGACGTACAGGCACCACCGCTACCTGAGTTCCTGTCCGCGGACGCGGCTCCGGTGCTCGCTCCGGTCGAGCACCCACTTCGCATCTATCGACCCCCGAGAGGCTGAGCGATCCGCGACGGATCGCTGGTTTCATTCGAGTTCGGGTTTCGCCCGCGGGGTACCTCGCGGAGTCAGAAAACCATCCCGTCCTCCGCTCGAGCAAGTCGAGCGACAGCGAGCCGACACAGAGGCAGTCCAGTGACTGCCGCCGGACCGTGGCATCCGCGTGAAGTGACTCAGGTCACTAACCCGGAGCTCCTCACCCCCAAACCCGCGCGCTCTGCTGGAGCCAGCGGTAACTGAATCAACTTAGGGATCTCGGTCTCTTCGCGCTTGTGCGAACTTGACGGGGCTGGGTTCCAGAGAATTCGTATCCTTACGGATACGAGAGGAAAATCAGGAGACAAAACATGAACAAGGGAACTGCCATCGTCGGCTTCTTCCTGTGCTTTTTGGCAGGAATGGGGCTGATGTACTCCTATGACAGGAGTAAGGGCGTAGAGATCGCAGGCGAAGGGTCCGCCCTCGCCGAGGGGGGCTCTATCGCCTCCCATGCAAACGCAACCATCCCAGTTACGTCCGATGACCCGACCTGGGGCAACGCGGACGCACTGGTCACCATCGTCCAGTTCAGTGACTTCCAGTGCCCCTTCTGCAGCCGCGTCGAGCCCACCATCACTCGCGTGAAGCAGGAGTACGGCAAGGAGAACGTGCGCATCGTCTGGAAGAACCAGCCGCTGCCCTTCCACAAGAACGCACGCCCCGCAGCTGAGGCCGCTCAAGCGGTGTTCAAGCTGGGAGGCAGCGATGCCTTCTGGAAGTTCCACGAGAAGGCGTTCGCCAACCAGCAGGCGCTCAGCGACGCGAACTACGAAACGTGGGCCGGTGAGGCTGGCGTGGACGTGAACAAGTTCAAGCAAGCCCTGGCAGCCAAGACCTACAGCGCAGCCATCGACAAGCAGATGGAGCAGGCCAAGGCCACCGGCGCCAACGGAACCCCCGCGTTCCGCATCAACGGTGTGACCCTCGCTGGCGCTCAGCCTTACGAGAAGTTCAAGGAAGTCATCGACGCCCAGCTCGCTGCAGCCAAGAAGCTGGTGGCCAGCGGTGTGAAGCGCGCCGACGTCTACCCGAAGCTGGTCGCGGAGAACGCCAAGGCAGCTCCTCCCACGCCCGATGCGAAGAAGGCGGATCGTCCTGAGCAGGACGACAAGACCGTGTGGAAGGTGCCGGTCGAGAGCGATGATCCGATCAAGGGACCCAAGGACGCGCTGGTCACCGTCGTGATCTTCAGCGACTACCAGTGCCCCTTCTGCAAGCGCGTGGAGGACACTCTCGACCAGGTCGAGAAGACCTACGCGAACGACGTCCGCATCGTCTGGAAGGACAACCCGCTTCCGTTCCATCCCCGCGCCAAGCCCGCCGCCGTGCTGGCCCGTGTCGCTGGAGAGAAGGGCAACGCCAACTACTGGGCAGCTCACAAGGCCATCTTCGACAGCCAGCCGAAGCTGGAGGACGCCGACCTGGAAGACATCGCTGGCAAGCTCGGCGTGTCTTGGCCCGCAGTGCAGAAGGCGATCGAGTCGGGTAAGTACGACAAGAAGATCCAGGCGGATCTCGACCTCGGTCAGGACGTGGGCGCCCGTGGCACCCCGCACTTCTTCATCAACGGTCGTCGCTTGAGTGGCGCTCAGCCGTTCGAGAAGTTCAAGAGCCTGATCGACGAAGAGCTGGGCAAGGCCAAGGCGCTGGTCGCCAAGGGCACTCCGAAGGCCAAGGTCTACGACGAGATCATGAAAGAGGGCAAAGAGCCGCCGCCTCCGGAGAAGAAGGACGTCGGCGCTCCTCCCGCGAGCGCACCGGTCAAGGGCAACAAGAACGCCAAGATCGTGATCCAGCAGTTCAGCGACTTCCAGTGCCCCTTCTGCAGCCGCGTCGAGCCCACCATCGACCAGGTCGAGAAGGAGTACGGAAGCAAGGTCAAGATCGTGTGGCGCGACCTGCCCCTGCCTTTCCACAAGGATGCGCAGCTAGCGGCCGAGGCGGCTCGCGAAGCCAAGGCGCAGAAGGGCGACGCCGGCTTCTGGAAGTACCACAACAAGCTGTTCGAGAGTCAGCAGAAGGGTCTG
>JAUILJ010000402.1 GCA_030433055.1 Polyangia bacterium | reverse complement strand
CCGAGACTCCAATAGCGACCTTCTCATGACACTCAAGCCCGACCTTGGCTAGATCGCAGTCAACGTCGACGAGCAGGGCTTTGGGAGTCGAAACGCTCACCAATGCTCCGCACTCTGTTTGAACTCCGAGGACCTGTCGCAAGGTTGTTCCCTCGAGTCGCCAAGCACTCAGGAGCGAACTTCCCATCCACTCAAATTCCGTGCGGATGTGCCGACACAAGAGTCCGTCTCGCGCTGGTTCTCCGAGCTGTTGCTCGAAGCAGGTGGGCCCAGGGTTGCCCTCGGTGGTTCTGGGGCAGAGCCAAGCGGTCGGCACGGAGTCGGCCACGATGTCCGACGCCTTCACGCCGCGGGCCTTCAGCCAATCTCGCACGACCACCCCCCTGCGGCCGTCCCCGAAGTACGAACCCGGCGGGGATTCGGAGGAAGGGGGACTGCTCGCGGACGCAGTTGTCGCAGCGTTCGCTGGATCAGAGCCAGACTTCGACTCGCAGGCAAGGCAGGCGAGCAAGATAAACGCGAGAGCGAGAGGGCGGGCACTCATCACGTTATCGTCACGGTGTCATGTGCTTGCCCCAGCATGGCACCTCCGTGGTCGTAGCAGCGGATCACGCCTCTCGATCGCGGTGTTCCAGAAGAAGCACACTCTCCGGGCAGCGCCTGCGTCCACCGCAGCGGGAGTGCCTTCGGAGAGACCGATCACGGCTCGGAACTCACCTCGGGGCGTTCGAATGACGTAGCGAGAACGAAACGACATCAGCGCGTTCGAGTCTATGCGGACGCCGGCGCGATCTCGAACCCAATTGTTGACCTGGCCGAGAATTGCCGTGGAGAAACGACCGCGCGGTCACCTGCCGGAGCGGCAGAGCTGCCGGGTCGCGGTTCTCTTGTTGTCTGGAGCCGCGCGGTCTTCTGTCGTGGCGCTGAGGTTGGCGCCGATGGTCGCAGCCTATTTCGGCCAGCCGCCGTAGGGCACGGTGAGCGCCTCCATCAAGTGACCGTCGGGATCCTTGAAGTACACACCGCGGCCGCCATCATGGGTGTTGATCTGGCTGGCGCGGTGGAGGATCAGCCCAGTAGTCCAGGCGGCGCGCCTGGAGGCGCTACAGGATGGCATCGAACTCCGGCTCGCTGACGAGGAAGGCGTAGTGCTGAGGCGTGACGGGCGCTTCCACCGCCATGTAGTCGAGCGAGGCCTGGTTATCCAGCGTCAGTACGTGAAAGTGCCCGAAGCGCGAGGGTGCCGGGCGACCAAAAATTTCCGCGAGGAATTGAGATGAGCGCTCCTGGTTGGAGCAATGCACGATCGTGTGGTTTAGCTGCATGGTTCGACCTCTCGGTCCCTGAACGATGGTACGCAGCCCCCAGTAGCGCAATGGGCGAACGGTCAGTTCCTCGACGGGAAACCCTCCCCTTGACCCTGGAGGATCTCAGCGGCTCGAGAAATCCGACACAGTTGTCACTCACACGAGCGGGCTCGGTTCTCCATGCTGCGTGGCGCGCCGGCGACGACGCCGGCAGCGAACCTCGAAGGAGTACTGCAGAGACCGGCACGGGAGCAGCGTTTCCCAACGACGTGCTGATCAGCATCGACTGGGACTGACCCACTCGGGGCGCCTCTCGTTCTGGCGAGAGGCGCTTCAACGCGCTAGCGTGCGGGGGGCTCATGGCAGGTCGGGTACGAAGTCAGGGAAGCGACGTGCGCTATGCGGCGTTCTTGACCGTCGTCCGACCCTTGGCGTCGATCCAGCGCCTGCTGCGTTCGGATCCGTTCGCTGACTGGAATTCGGGGGAGGGGGAGAGGCGCACCGTCACGTTCCTGAGAGGTGCCCCGAGGAAACGTATTGCGCTGCCCCTGGAGCACAAGGGCGTGCGCATCCACCAGCGTAGAGGCCTCGATGTCCTCTCGACCTACGCAGATGGCGCGCACACCGCCTTCATCCCGTTCATCGAGAAGACGTTCGGTCAGGAGCTCACCACCCGCACCTGGGAGACGGTGCAGAAAGTGGCGCGATGAACACACGCTGGGTGCTCGGCGGCGTCAGCGTCGCGCTTGGAGTGTGGGCAGCCGTGATCTACTGGCCGAAGGGCGCGGAGCAAACCGATCGAGCGCCGCCCACCTCGAGCGTCGCTGACTCCGAAGCGCCAGCTGAAGCGCCCTCTCCACCGCCCGCGTCCGCCGCCGTGGAGGCGCCGAGCGCTGCATCGTCTGGCAGCTCGGAGCCCGAGAGTGAAACGGGTGCGGCGACACTGGCTCAGCGCCTGGAGTCCAACCGGCTCTTGAAGGAAGCGCGAGCGGCAAGCGGAGCGCGCCAGTTCGAACTGTACGAAGACGCGCTGACCGCCAACCCCAACAACGAAGACGCGCTCCAGGAGCTTGGCCGGCTGCGGCTCGATGACGAAGACTACGAGGAAGCCGAGAAGCTAGCCAAGCGCTGCCTGAAGCTGGACAAGCACAACCAGGGCTGCCGCTCGACCCTGGAGTGGCGGTACACGCGCACGGGCGACTTCGAGTCCGCCGCGAAGCTCTACGATGGCTGCCTCGAGGAAACGTTCGTCAAGCCGGGGTGCTTGAGCTTTCAGGCCGGGGCCGCGCTGCGCGACGGAGACATCCCGCGAGCCAAGGAGCTACACGGCAGGCTCGCGGCGCTGCAGCCAAAGGGCATCGACACCATCGTGCTGGAGGCTTCGATCGCGCAGCAGAGCGGCGACGAGGACGGCGCCCGCGCCGCGTATCGACGGGGCTGCGACCACGGCAATGAGTTCGCGTGCACCTGGCTCGCCAAGCGCCCTGCCCAGTAGCGCCTGCCCCGCTCACGCTTCGAGGCTCGCCCGAGCAGGCACGCCCACACTCAATGTCCGCGAGTCATCTCCGAGCATGGCGGCGGTTGATGTGAGCTTCGCTTCAGTGATCGTCTGGAGGCGCGAACAACATCATTCCAGAGAACAGACAGCTGAACGCCGCGCGCTGTTCGCTGGGGAGTCCTCGTCGCAGCCAGACGCGCCCAGGCGCCAAGGTCTCTGCCGCCGCGAGCCCGTCTTCCCCTTCGATGCGGTAGCCAACGGCCGTTCCCACGGAGACCCCGCCTTCCGCGTCGTGCACCGAGCTGATGACGAGGGTCTCGTCGCCATAGCTCACATTTCCGATCGCTCGGCCTCCGTCGCCGGTGAGCCGCGCGTTGATGAACTCGCCAGACTTCGCCTCGCAGCGACAGGTCAGGACGCCGTGCTTCGAGGTGATGCTCAGGGCACCGACGTCCGCCTTGCCCTTGTTTGACGGTAGGCGCACAGCCCCTCGAAGGCTGCAGAGCCGCCGCCGCCGAAGTGGTACGTGTAGCCGTCCTTCAAGCTTTCCTTGGAGAAATTACCTGAAGAGAAGCGGTGGCTCGTCGTCCAGTCGCGGTCCACGTCGCTGACGGAGTACGGTCCGAGCCCGAAGCTCTCGTCGACCAGCGAGCCGCGCATCCCGCTTCTACCGCTGGTCTCCAGCACCTCCACGTCGCTCCCGAGGTCGGACGGGGCCGCCATGCGTAGCGGGGTGCAGGCTCCGAGCGCGAGGCCGAACAGAGCGAGGTGAGCGATGGATCGGGGGGTGAGGATAGTCTGCAGCCCTAAGACCCTGCAGCTACTCGCCCAGCTCTTTGAGCTTTCGCCACAGCGTGTTGCGGGCGACGCCGAGCACCTTCGCGGCTTCGCTCTGGGAACCTCCACAGGCAGCAAGCACCCGCAGGATGTGTTCCTGTTCCATTTCCGCGAGGCTACGCAGGTCGGCCCTGCCCGGCTGCATGTCTGGCGCCTTGTTCTGGCGTACCGCGTCGGGGAGATCTTCCGCGCCGATGGCGGCTCCGAACGCCAGCGCCGCGCCGTGCTTCACAGCGTTCTGTAGCTCTCGCACGTTGCCTGGCCAGGAGTATGCGACGAGCAGGCGCTCTGCCTCCGGGGTGAACCCAGGGCTCTCCGAGCGCTCCAGCGCCAAGAAGTGCTGCGCCAAGGGCAGGATATCTGCCTCGCGCTGACGCAGCGGTGGCACCTCCACCGCGAGCACGTTCAAGCGGTAGAACAAATCCTCGCGGAACTGACCCGAGGCGACGAGCGCGGACAAGTCGCGGTGCGTCGCGCACACCACGCGCACATCGACCTCGAAGGACTGCGTCTCTCCCACGCGCCGGATTTCTCCGTCTTGAAGCACGCGCAGGAACTTGGCCTGCAGGGCCAGGGGCATCTCGCCGATCTCGTCCAGGAAGATCGTGCCTTGGTGTGCCGCCTCGAACAACCCGCGCTTCGCGGTCGCCGCGCCGGTGAACGCACCCTTGCCGTGGCCGAAGACCTCCGACTCCAGCAGGTCGGCGGGTAGCGCCGCGACGTTGACCGCGACGAACGGCTGCTCCGCGCGCGAAGAGTTGGCGTGGAGCACTCGGGCGACGACTTCCTTGCCAGTGCCCGTCTCACCGTGGACGACCACCGGCGCTTCGGTGCGCGCGAAGCGGGCGACACGCTTCAGCAGCGTCTGAATGGCGCAGCTCCGCGCGATCACGTCAGCGCCACCGTGGGCCCGTGGCACTACGGGCACCATGCCGCAGACGTCGCAGGGGGGTAAGTCGGAGCGCTGCACGCCCGAAGTGTTCGGCAGTAACGAGTCATCGTCCAGTCCTCCGCAAACTTCGCGCGATTCGTAGCTTTTCGGGTTTCGGCAAGGCGCATCACTCCGCGGGCTGAGCCGCGAGCGCTGGCGCGGGTGGCTTGCGCAGCAGGCTGATGGCGAAGACGACGAACGCCAGCGCACCGAGGCCGAACAACGTATCGCCGAACACCCGCGCCCATCGCAGCGTGTTCATCAGCGGCGTCTGCAGGAACTCCGGGCTGCGCGCGTACCAGTACCCGACGTTGACTGACGCGCTGGTCTGCAACAAGCCGACAGGCAACAGGCTGAACACCACCATCGAGAACAGACCCACGTTCATGAGCCAGAACGAAACCCTCAGGGGTCGCTCGTTCCAGCGACGGTCTGGCGCGGCGGCGCGGACGCAGAACAGCATCAGCGCCAACCCCAGCATGCCGTAAACCCCGAACAGCGCGGCGTGACCGTGCACCGGCGTCGTGTTGAGCCCTTGCATGAAGTAGAGCGCAACCGGCGGGTTGATCATGAAGCCGAACAGACCCGCCCCGATGGCGTTCCAGAAGGCGACCGACACGAAGAAGTAGATCGGGTAGCGATACTTGCGTACCCAGCCCTGGTTGCGCGAGATGCGAAGGTTCTCCCAGGCTTCGTAGCCGATGAACACCAAGGGCACGACCTCGAGGGCGCTGAACACGGCGCCCAACGCGGCGACCATCGAAGGCGTCCCGCTGAAGTACAGGTGATGCAAGGTGCCGATGATGCCGCCAGCCAGGAAGATCGCTGACGCCATCACCACCGCCCGCTCCGTCGACTTCGGTTCGAGCAAGCCGAGGCGCGCGAACAAGAACGCGAACACCACCGTCGCGAAGACCTCGAAGAAGCCTTCGACCCACAGGTGGACCACCCACCAGCGCCAGTACTCATCCATCGAGAGATGGGTGTGGTGTCCATAGCCGAGCGCCGCGCCGTAGAAGCCCGCGATCGCCAGCGCGCTCAGCACGAAGAGCAAGAGCAACCCACGACTCGAGTCATCCTTGCGCGCCAGCGCGGGACGTACCGCGCGCAGCACCAGCGTTACCCAGAGGAACAACCCGATCAGGAGCGCGACCTGAAACGCTCTGCCGAGGTCGATGTACTCATAGCCACTGTGTCCGAAGTAGAAGCGGGCGGTGTCATCCTTGAAGTGATGCATGACGCTCAGCCACTGACCCGCCATCGACCCGAGCACGACGACCACCAGCGCGCCGAGCAACACGTGCACTCCCAGGCGTTGGTACGGGGGATCCCCGCCGCCAATGGCTGGCGCGATGAACAGACCCGCGGCGAGCCACGCGGTGGCGATCCAGAAGATCGCCAGCTGGGTATGCCACGTGCGCGTCACGACGTAGGGCAACCACTTCGACAGCGGGACACCGTAGAAGCCGTCGCCTTCCACTCCAAAGTGAGCTGTGATGACTCCCATCACGATCTGCAGCAGGAAGAGCACCACGACCACGCCGAAATAGATCAGCGAGGAGCGCTGCGATGGCGTCAGCTTCACCTTGAGGAGCGGGTCCTCCGCTTCTGGCTCGAGTGGTTCCGCGTGGATGGGTTGTGCGGCTCGCCACCACACCATGCCGGACAGCCCGGCCAGGAGCACGATGATGCTGACTCCCGTCCACACGACGGCGCCGCCGGTGACCGTGTTGGCGACCAGCGGCTCGTGGGGCCAGTTGTTGGTGTAGCTGACCCCCGGCTGATCTGGCCGATCGACGCTGGCAGCCCAGGAAGTCCAGAAGAAGAACGCCGTGAGCTGTTTCAGCTTCTGCGGGTCGGTTTGCGCGCCCGCTGGGATGGCGAACTCAGCCCGCCCGTTGCTGAACACATCGCTGTAGTGCGCCTCGAGCTTCCTGAACGCCGCGGCGCGCTCCTTGGAGAGCACGAGTTGCCCGTGTTCCGCGTCATAGGCGTTGCGGCGCACGACGCTCTGCAGCCTGGCGCGCAGCGCGGCTTGTTGCTCCGCATTCAGCTGCGCATACGCTTTTCCGTGATCCGCCTCTGCGTACGCATCGAGCATCAAGCTGGCTTCGCGGTGCAAGTAGTCGGCGGTCCAGTCGGGCGCCACGTAGCTTCCGTGTCCCCACACCGAGCCGACCTCCATGCCGCCCATCGCTTGCCAGACATTCTGGCCGGTGAGCACCTCCCCCTCACCGATCACCACCTGGCCATCGGCGTCGACGACGCGAGCCGGAATAGGTGCCGCTTCGGTCTGGATACGATGCCCCGCGTAGAGCAGCACCGCGAATGAGGCGATGATGACCAGCACGAGGGCCTTCCACGGGGTTGTCCACTTCATGGTTGCCGCGTAGCAACACTCGAGCCACGCCCAGTGAGCGGCGAATTGCTACAATTCCGTGGGGCAAGCCTGCCGGAGACCGAGGGAAATGCCGGAGCTTGCCGTCCGCGCTGCCCACTCCGCCGTTCGAGCTCGGCGTTGCGAGTGTCGCGTGGGTGTTCCACGCGTTCGATTTTGGAACGTGGCGCAGCCAGATCGGGGGTTTGGGGGGAGAAACGCCGCAAAATCTCCAGCGGCGATGTTGGCTCGAAAGATGCTCAGTCTCGGGGGACTGCAATGCACACGCTCTACCTCCGGTCCGCCTACCTGCACATCCCGT
>JAUILJ010000401.1 GCA_030433055.1 Polyangia bacterium | reverse complement strand
AGAAGCGGGTTGGCAACGACGCGCGCTATGAGGTGCCGCTACGCCCGTTCGATGTGCTCGGCGGCTTCACTCGGACCAGCGCCGACCAGTGCCCGGCGGTGCCGCTCGAGATCGTGGAGAGCGTAACCGGCAGCCCGACCTACGTGCGCACCCACCTCGAGTTCTATTTCCAGATCAACGGGCGACAGCTCCGCAAGAGCGACGGCACAGCGTTCGAAGGTGTCTACGAGGACTACTACGATCTCTACCTGCCCTGTGTCGAATAGGCTCCCTGACAGCAGCCGTTGCGATCACAGCTCCCCGAGCCGAGACTCGAGCCTCTCCAGCGCCTGACCCAGCTGCTCTTCGCCCAAGGTGAAGCTGAGGCGCATGCCCTGGGGAGCCCCGAAAAATTGCCCCGGGGAAATAGTGATCCCCAGCTCCTCGCGCACCGCCTCGAGCCACGGCAAGAGGGAAGCGCCGTCGCGCCGCTCGATCCACACGAACAGCGACTCCTCGAACGCCGGACCACCGATCAGCTGTTCGGTGTGCGCGGCCACCCAGGCGTCCACGCGCTCCCGTTTGCCGCGCTGGAGCTTGGTGACGCGCTCGAGCAGCCACGTGGCTTGCTCGACCGCCGCCGCACCCCAGGCGAAGCAACCTGGTGGAGCGTTGCCTACGCTGTACAGCTCGCTGCGCCGCAGCCCGGCGACCAGCTCCGCAGGAGCCGTGATCCAGCCAGCGCGAGCCCAGGGCACCCCGAGGCACTTGGTGGTGCTGTTGATGGTGATCACATTGGGCGCCTTGCCAAACACGCTGCTCAGCGGCGCCGCTAGCTCCCGATACACCTCGTCCACCAACAGCCAGCGCCCATCGCCGAGCCCGTTCGCCAGCTCGACGAGCTGATCATCGCTGAGCACCCTCGCCGTTGGGTTGTGGGGGTTAGACACGATCACGAGTCGCGGCTGGGCGCCGATGTGTTCGAGCATCGCGCCGACGTCATCTCCCCGAGGAAACCGCACCACGCGCGCTCCGAGCGCCTCGGGGATACGCCACAGGGGCTCGTATCCCGGCTCCTCGACGGCAACGCAGGCCCCTGGCGTGACCAGGTTCTGGCACACGGCGTACAGCGCCCCGGAAGCGCCGAGCGCGGGCACCAGCGCTTCCATCGGGACTTGAAAGCGCCCCGCGATGGCCCAAAGGAAGCGCTGGCGCGCCTCCGGATCATCCGGCGCCTCGTACCCCAGCTCCGTCGCTTGCACCGGAGGCGCGCCGCTGCTCGCGAGGTCAAAGGCCGTCTTTCCGAAGTGGCGGATGGCGTACTCGAGGTAGTCGATGGTGGGCAGCACGGGCGGAGCATAGCGAGTCGGTCCGTGAATGCGAGAGGGTTTGGGGGCTCGAGACCCGACTTGGCCGAGGCCCTGCACAGATTGGCACAGCAGACAGGCACTGGATTGCGCTCTGTGTGTCATGCCTGCCAGCCCACGATTCCCTGAGGATATTTGATGCCAGCATGCCGAGCTGCTTTGTCCGGAACGCGAGCTGCCCTTGGGTTCGTCGATTCGGTAGGCTTGATGCATGAAACGCCTGGTCTTCACGCTCGCACTACTCGCCGCAGCCTGCGGTGGCTCCGCCAACGAAGACTCGTCAGCCAACGGCGGTTCCGCGGGCGATGGAGGCAGTGGCGGAAGCTCCGCTAGCGGTGGCTCAGCGGGCAGCGGTGGCTCAGCGGGCAGCGGTGGCTCAGCGGGCAGCGGTGGCACGTCAGGTAGCGGTGGCGTCGCCGGCGCAGCGACCAAGGACTGCCTGGATCAGGGAGGGTGGTGCGCGTACACCGACGGGGCGTGCGGCAAGACGACGGACTGCTTCTGCCAGCTCGAGCGCCCCGATGTGTGCGAAGACGAACTCTTGCCCGTCTGCGGCTGTGACGGACAGACCTACCGGAATGCCTGTGTCGCGAACCAGACGGGCACCGACTACCACCACGACGAGTGGGTGTGCCAGCTGGGTGAGTACCAGGAGCCCTGCGGTTCCGTGGCCTGCGACATCCGGAGCTCCTTGTGTCAGAAGACCTACACCGACCGGCCAGAACCCTCGAGCTATGGCTGCTTCGACATCACCGGAACCGGTTGCTACACGTGTGATTGCCTCACACCACCTGAAGGCTGTGAGTGTGTGCAGCCAGAAACGGGCCTGAGGGTGATCGAATGCCACCTCTAGTTCGTTTCTTTACGGCAATTTTCTTCGTGACCGTCGGCGGGTGTAGCTCATCCGACGACTCCAGCGCCTCGCAGCTCAGCGCGGCAGAACAAGCCTGCATCGATCAGGGCGGCTGGTGCCAGTACGGGGACGGGCAGTGCGGAGCGTCGAGTGACTGCATGTGTCGCGACAGCGGACCCGATGACTGCAGCGCGTTCCCGTTCACGGCGGTGTGCGGCTGCGACGGCCAGGTGTACGACAACGTCTGCCTCGCGTGGCAGCACGGCGCCGATACGCTCAATACGTGGAACTGCAGTGAACCCGCGGGTTCCACGGCTTGCGGCTGGGTGCGCTGCAGCGCGCAAACCCAAGCGTGCGTGGAGTTCTGGACGGATCGCCCGGGGCCCTCGTCATACCAGTGCCAGGACGTCGCAGACTGCGCGACCTGTGACTGCGTGGAGCTTGAATCCGGCTGTACCTGCTCGCTGGTCCAGGGACGGCCGTATATCGAGTGCCACGCGTTGCTCTGAAGCGCTGCCGGCAGTCGCTGACTGAGTTAGGCTTGGGTGATGGCGGGGTTGAGCGCGGGACTCATCACGGAGCTGGCCTGCTCGGTCCGTGACTGGGGTGAGTTCGAAGACGAAGCGCTCGCGCTCCTCGAGCACCAGATTGGTGGCGACACGCTGTTCTTCGCTGACGAGACGGGGCCGAGCGCTGCCACCCGTGGCGTGCTCGTGGATTGCTTGGCAGAAATACGACCACTGTGGGCCTCGTTCAGCTTCGACGTGCATCCGATGGCGCTGGCTGCCGAGCAGCGCGGTGGGGTGCTGATCGACTCCGAAGTATTCGGTTCGACCATGCGCGCGCTGCCCCACTATCAGCAGGTCATGGCGCCCGTTCGAGGCCGCACGACGTTGATCGGTGCCCTCACCCACCGCGGTCGCCTGCTGCAGAAGGTCGCCATTGGGCGCTGCTGGGGCACGGGCGACTTTCGCGAGGCGGACGTCAGCGCACTGCGCGAGGTGATCGCCGCACTCAGCTTGGCTCGGGCGGCATTCGTGCCTCCTCACCCCCAAACGCGGAGCCTGAACCCGGAGCCTGAACTCAGCCTCGAGCTTGGCTTGACCGCTCGAGAGCGTGAGGTGGTGAGCTACCTGCGGCTCGGCTACACCAACCGAGACATCGCTCAGGCCCTGGGCACCAGCGTCAAAACCGTACGGAACCAGCTGAGCGCCGCCTACAGCAAGCTTGGGGTGGCGAACCGGGCAGAAGCAGTCGGCCTGATTGCAGGCAAATTGAGCTAGAAATCGCTGCGGTGTCAGCTCATGGGACAGTCGTCCCATGGCCGAGCCCTGCACCAGGCACGAACCTGGGAGCATGCAACAGCGATACGATGCGGTGATCGTGGGTGCGCGCTGCGCCGGGGCGAGCCTGGCTGCCTGCCTGGCCCGCGGCGGAATGAAGGTGCTGATGGTGGACAAGGCGCGCATGCCCAGTGACCAGGTGCTTTCCACCAATACGCTCCATGCCACGGGGGTCTCTGTGCTCGACGAGCTGGGTCTCGGGAGACGCCTGCGCGAGCTGTGCCCCGCGATGAACAGCATGCGCTACGACTGGTTCGGCGCCATCGTCGATCTCGACATCCGTGATCGCCCGGAATACTGCCCGCGGCGCTACGCGCTGGATGGCTTGCTACAGGACGTGGCTACAGACAGCGGTGCGGAGCTCTGGGATCGCACGAAGGTCACCGGTCTGGTCACCCATGGGGGCAAGGTCTCGGGCGTTTTTCTCACACGGGAAGACGGCAGCGCGCACCAGGTCCAAGCCGATCTCGTCGTGGGCGCCGACGGCAGAGCCAGTCGCGTCGCCCAGTGGGTCGGTAGTGAAGAACTGCTGGGATATGCAGCGCCCCGCGGCATGTACTGGAGCTACTGGCCAGCGCCCGACGGCTGGGGCAGCAGCAATAATTTCCCCGCGGGAATGTACCTGTTCCGCAAGGGCGACCACATCTGTGTTGCGTTTCACGCGCAGGACGACCAGGTCCTGATCGGTACGCTGCCGCTCAATCAGGAGATCGAGCCGTTCAGACAACGGCCGCTGGAGAGCCTGAGGAGGCGGGTCATGAACGTGCCGATGCTGGCAGACATCGTCAGCCAGGCGCCCAGCGAGCCGGTAAGGGGCTACCTGGCGCAGCGCTACTTCGTGCGGCGGCCCGTCGGCCCTGGCTGGCTCCTGGTTGGAGACGCAGGGATCCACAAGGACTTCGTCTCTGGAGACGGCATCAGCGAAGCGCTGCTCCAGGCCAAGTCGGCAGCCCAGTGCCTGCTCAACGGCGCACCACGAGAGCGCGCGCTGGAGCTGTGGTGGCGGCACCGAGACGTGGAAGCGCTGCCGCTCTTCTTCCATGGTCAGGACATCGCCGAACCGGGCAAACGCGGAACCCTGGATAGACTGGTGCTGAGTCGAGTCGCCGCAGATCCAGCGCTGAAGCGGCGCTTCGCCGGCACCCTGATCCGCCAGTCCAACCCCTACGAGATGCTCAAGCCAAGCACTGCCGCCGGCTGGGTGCTGTCCGCGGCCCTGCGCGGGGAGCCCCAGGTGCTGGGGGAGTTTTTGTCACGTGGAAAACGCATCAGCACGGTGCGGCGTGAGCTAGCCAAGCGGCAGGCCCTGCTCGACGCGCTGCGAGAGCCGCTGCAAGGCGGAGTCGGCGCGAAGCAGAATCCAGCAGCAGCGTGATTGTACAGCGACGGGGCGACGGTTTGGACACCTCACACCGCCTGGGTGCGCACCGGCGAACGCCTCCTTGATATGGTCGAGGACATGCGAGCCCGAACCCTGCCGTTGTTGCTGTTGGCCCTAGGTTGCGACGAAGCACCCGCCGACAAACCCGCGCCCTCTGCGTCAGTCCAGGCG
Source organism: Polyangia bacterium (assembly GCA_030433055.1). Lineage (GTDB taxonomy): Bacteria > Myxococcota_A > Polyangia > Polyangiales > Polyangiaceae > JAHBVY01. Next base: position 2,181 of record JAUILJ010000401.1, on the reverse strand, counting down.
GCCACGCAGATCCCCAGCGCACTGCCCATGCCCGAGCCCAAGAAGGAGGAGCCGCCGCCCGTCGTGAAACGAGAGTGCAAGGAAGGCGCCGCCGTGGACTTTGGAGACGCTGACGTCGAAGCCGAAGTGCGCCGCAAGCTCCAGAAAGAGAAGGGCACGATCACCAAGGCGGAGCTCGCCAGGGTGAAGAGCTTGAAGCTGTCCTCCAGCAGCCTCGACTCCCTCGACAACTGCGTCTTTCCCCACCTGAGTCACGTGCAAGGGCTGTTCTTCGGCCGCGGCAAGATCCGCGATCTGGAGCCCCTCTCGCAGCTAACGACGCTGCTCGACCTCAAGCTGGCGTACAACCCGATCACCGACATCTCCAAGCTCGAGCAGCTGACCAAGCTCGATCGCTTGGATCTGGGACACACCCAGGTCCGTGACCTGAAGCCCCTGGAGAAGCTCACGGAGCTGACTGACCTGCAGCTCGACGACACACCGGTGGATGACCTGTCTCCGCTGTCCAAGCTCACCAAGCTGGAGAAGCTGTCGATCCAGCGCACACGGGTGAAGGATCTCAAGCCGCTCAAAGAGCTGAAGAGCTTGAAGTTCGTCTATATCAACGGAGCGCCGGTGGATGAGCCCTTCGTGATCATGCGTCCGGGCCTCAAGGTCGTCGATCAGTAGCCGAGCCACCGCGGTTGGCGACCGGGCCAGCGACCAAATTCTCTGTATTTCTCGGGAGATTGCGTCGTTGGCAGCGACGCCCACCGGCCAATCTGAGTGACGAAAAGACGTGGCCTGGCGGGATTTGCGCTATAGGCCCGGGGCTCATGGGCGAAGCCAGCTTGGAGCGCATCGAGGTGAACGCCGAAGCCCCACAAGGCGGTGAACGGACCTCTGCGCCTGCGCCCTCCCCCAACGGCCCGGATCTGGTAGCGCAAGGGCCGCCCGCCGAAGCAATGCACAACGACGAGACGCAGCAGGGATTCGCTTGGCGCCTGGGAGGCGTGATCAAGACGCTTCGCCCACACCAGTGGGTCAAGAACGCGTTCGTCGTAGCTCCCGTGGTGTTCGCGCGGGAGATCTTCGATCCGGGGCTGCTGTCACGCGCGGCGAGCGCCTTCGGCGTGTTTTGCCTGCTCGCCGGCGCGGTCTACACCATGAATGACGTGGTGGACGTGAAGGCCGACCGCGTTCACCCGGTCAAGCGCTTCCGTCCCATTCCGTCCGGTCGCGTGCCCTTGCCTCTCGCCCGGAGCCTAGCCGTGGTGTTGGTGATCGCGGCGCTGGGCTCTGCGTTGATGATCAACGTCGGCTTCTTCGCAGTCGCCGCGCTCTACTTCGTCCAGAACCTGGCCTACTCCTTCAAGCTGAAGAAGGTGCCGTACCTGGACGTGAGCCTGATCGCTCTGGGCTTCGTCCTGCGGGTGGAGGCGGGAGGCTACGCCACCGAGATCTCGGTCTCTCGCTACCTGATCGCCTGCACCGCGCTGCTCGCGCTGTTCCTGGGCTTTGGTAAGCGCCGCCACGAGCTGGCGGCCGCCGCCGTGGATCTGGGCAAGACACGCGCCTCCCTCGAGCGCTACAGCACCAGCGGCCTGGACACTGCGCTGGTCGTGACGGCGGTCGCGACGATTGGGGTCTACCTGGCGTATACCCTGGACCCAGCGACGCGCGCATTTTTCCGCACGGATTATCTCTGGCCAACGACTGCCTTCGTCGTCGCTGGCGTGTTGCGCTTCTTGTTCCTGGTGCGCAGCAGGCCCAAGGCGGAGAGCCCGACTCAGGAGATGCTGCGTGACGGTCCGTTCGTCGGCATCCTGCTGCTGTGGATCGGCCTGGTCCTGTGGATCGTCTACAACCTGCGGCCCGGGGGATGACCGAGGTCGAGCAAGCGCCGCTCCCCGCGGCACCAGCACCAGCGAGCACCAAGAGCGGTCCCATCACCGACCTGGTGCTGACACTGCCAATCTTCCTGCTCTATCACCTGGGCGTCGTGTTCCTGCCGGTGCGCAACGCCGCCGACATGGTGACCCGCGAGCTGATGAGCCTCGCGGACAACAGCCTGCTCGCCTACACCGGCCTCACGCTGGGGATCGGCGCCGTGTACGTCGCGGTCCTGCTGGTGTTTCGCAAGCGTGGCGTGCTGCAGTGGCAGCGCTTTGCGTGGGTGGCAGCGGAGGGCATCCTCTACGC